>NZ_JBYTAE010000092.1:0-26396 GCF_058787875.1 Hydrogenophaga sp. FW305-3-2-15-A-LB1
GGGCGGGGCAGGGCCTCACCCACCAGGGCCGCGAGCAGGGCCATCGAGCCCAGCCGCACCAGGGTCACGCGGTTGGCGGGGCCGAAGCGCGGATGCGGGTGGTGGGCCAGGGCGCGCCACACCAGCCAGGCGCCCAGGCCATACACCAGCCAGGTCTTGGCCATGTAGTCCAGGCCCAGGTCGCCTGCCGCGCCCAGCGCGCTGGCGAGCACGCCCACCAGGGCCGCCACCACCGCCAGATCGCGCGCGGCGTCACGCCGCAGGCCGGCAAGGCCCGGGGCTGAGGCGAGGGGGGCTCCGGTGGTCTTCATGGTGGGCGGTTCCGGCGATCATGGCACGCGCCTCCTTCCGACACCACATCCGCCGATTCGTTCACCGGCGCCGGGTGGCCGCTTTCAGATGCTGCGCAGCTGGACCCGCCGGGACAGGGCTTCGGCGCTCTCCCGCCGCTCGCTGTAGCGGTCCACCAGGTAGGGCGCGCTGTCGCGGGTGAGCACGGTGAACTTCACCAGTTCCTCCATCACGTCCACCACGCGCTCGTGGTACGACGACGGTTTCATGCGGCCGTTCTCCTCGAACTCCTGGTAGGCCTTGGCGACGGAAGACTGGTTCGGAATCGTCAGCATGCGCATCCAGCGGCCCAGCACGCGCAACTGGTTCACCGCGTTGAAGGACTGCGAGCCGCCCGAGACCTGCATCACCGCCAGGGTCTTGCCCTGCGTCGGCCGCACCGAGCCCTCCGACAGCGGAATCCAGTCGATCTGCGCCTTCAGGATGCCGGTCATGGCGCCGTGGCGTTCCGGCGAACACCAGACCATGCCCTCGGACCACCGGGCCAGGTCGCGCAGCTCGCGCACCTTCGGGTGGTCCTCCGGCACCGCGTCGGGCAGCGGCAAGTCCCTGGGGTCGAAGGTGCGTGTGTCGGCTCCCATGGCTTGCAGGAGGCGGGCGGCCTCCTCGGTGAGCAGGCGGCTGTAGGACCGCTCTCGGAGCGAGCCGTACAGCAGCAGGATGCGCGGCGCATGGGTCGCCCGCTCCTGGGGAAACAGGCGCTCGACATCCAGCGGCTGAAACGCGGCAGGGTCGAGCGGGGGCAGATCGATTTCGAGGGTCATGTGAAGGGGCGGGTTGTCAGGTCGCGCCCAGGCGGAGGGCCAGGGCCGCCAGCGTGACCGCGAGAACGGGCAGCGTCAGCACGACGCCGACCCGGAAGTAATAGCCCCAGGCGATGGTGGTGCCCTTGCGGGCCAGCACGTGGAGCCACAGCAGCGTGGCCAGGCTGCCGATGGGCGTGATCTTGGGGCCTAGGTCGCAGCCGATGAGGTTGGCGTAGACCATGGCCTCCTTCACCACGCCGGTGGCCGTGGACTGCTCGATCGACAGCGCACCGACCAGCACCGTGGGCATGTTGTTCATCACCGACGACAGCGCGGCCGCCAGGAAACCCGTGCCCATGGCCGCGCCCCAGACGCCGCCCTGGGCGAACCGGTCCAGCAGCGCGGCGAGGTGGCCCGTCAGCCCGGCGTTGCGCAGGCCGTAGACCACCAGGTACATGCCCAGCGAGAAGACCACGATCTGCCAGGGTGCTTCCTTCAGCACCTTGCGGGTGCCGATGACGTGGCCCCGGGCCGCGACGGCGAGGAGCAGGACCGCGCCCGCCGCCGCCACCGCGCTCACGGGAACGCCCAGCGGCTCCAGCCCGAAGAAGCCCACCAGCAGCAGGCCCAGCACCGCCCAGCCGGCGCGGAAGGTGTTCAGGTCGCGGATGGCGGCGGCGGGCGCCTTCAGCTGGCGCAGGTCGTAGGTCGCCGGCAGGTCGCGGCGGAAGTACAGGTAGAGCACCACCAGGCTGGCGGCCACCGACGCGAGGTTCACCGGCACCATGACGGCGGCGTAGCGGTTGAAGCCGATGCCGAAGAAATCGGCCGAGACGATGTTCACGAGGTTGGACACCACCAGGGGCAGGCTGGCGGTGTCGGCGATGAAACCGGCCGCCATGACGAAAGCCAGCGTGGTGGCGGGCGAGAAGCCCAGCGCGACCAGCATGGCCATGACGATGGGTGTGAGGATGAGGGCCGCCCCGTCGTTGGCGAAGAGCGCGGCGACCACCGCGCCCAGCAGCACGATGAGGGCGAACAGCCGGGGACCGTGGCCACCGCCCCAGCGCGCGAAGTGCAGGGCGGCCCACTCGAAGAAGCCCGCCTCGTCCAGCACCAGGCTGATGACGATGACCGCCACGAAGGTGGCGGTGGCGTTCCAGACGATGTGCCAGACCACCGGGATGTCGGACAGCTGGACCACACCCGCCAGCAGCGCCACCACCGCGCCGAGCAGCGCGCTCCAGCCGATCCCCAGCCCCCGGGGTTGCCAGATGACGAGCAGCAGCGTGAACGCAAAGATCAGGACGGCCGCGAACATGCCGGCTCAGCGCTGGGCCAGTTCGCGTGCCGTGTTCTGGAGCGCCAGCCGATCCACGCTGGCCGGCGGCAGGCTGACCAGGAACTCCAGGCGCCGGCGGATGGCGAGCAGGGTTTCGCGGAAAGCCTCCAGCTGTTGCTCGGCCGTGCCCTTGACCTCGGACGGGTCGGCATAGCCCCAATGGGCCGTGGCGGGCTGGCCTGGCCAGTAGGGGCAGGTCTCACCGGCGGCGTTGTCGCACACCGTGATGACCAGGTCCATGTGGGGCGCGTCCGGCTGGCCGAATTCGTCCCAGCTCTTGCTGTGCAGTCCCTCGGTGGCCATGCCGGCGCGCTGCAGCACCTCCAGGGCCAGCGGGTGGGGCTGCTGGTTCTCGCGCGGGCTGCTGCCGGCGGAGAAGGCCTTGAAGCGGCCTCGGCCCAGGTGGTTCAGCGTGGCTTCGGCCAGGATGCTGCGGGCCGAGTTGTGGGTGCAGAGGAAGAGCACGTTCAGGGGCGTTGGGGTGGTCATGGTGGCGGGCAATGAAGGGTCAGCATTGGCAGGAGGAGCTGCTGTCCACGGCGCATTCCGCACCCTGGCAGCAGTTGTCGGTGAGGTAACCGAGCAGCCCGTTCATCTGCTCGTAGGCGGCGCGGTAGACCAGGTGCCGGCTGGACCGCTCCTGCGTCACCAGGCCCGCCGAAGCCAGCTCCTTCAAGTGGAACGACAGGGTGGTGTTGGGGATCTCCAGGGCCTCGCTCATCACGCCGGGTGTGAGGCCGGCCTGGCCATTGACGACCAGGGCGCGGAACACCCGCAGGCGAAGGGGGTGGGCCAGGGCGCCGAGCGCGCGGACGACATCGGTTTCGTTCATGCGCTGAATCATACGATATTTCGATTAATGTGGAAATATTGGCCATAGGTCAAACTACGCCCACCCCGCCGACACCGCTTTCCCCCCTTCGCCCATGCCCATCGCCTCCGATCCGTCCGCCGCCGTTTCCGCCCAGGCTTGCTGGGTGGTCAGCCCCGGCCTCGCCGAGATTCGCGACGAAACCCTGCCACCGCTTCCCGATGGCTTCGCCCGCGTGCGCACCCTGCACACCGGCGTGAGCCGGGGCACCGAGGGCCTGGTGTTCCGGGGCGAGGTGCCTGCCAGCGAGGCGCAGCGCATGCGCGCCCCGTTCCAGGCGGGCGATTTCCCCGGCCCGGTGAAATACGGTTACGTGAACGTGGGTGTGGTCGAAGCCGGGCCACCCGAGCTGCTCGGGCGCGAGGTGTTCTGCCTCTACCCGCACCAGACCGTGTTCCAGGTGCCCGCGTCCGTGCTGGTGCCGCTGCCCGCCGGGGTGCCCGCCGCGCGCGCCGTGCTGGCCGCGAACCTGGAAACCGCCATCAACGCCCTGTGGGACGGCCAGCCCAACCCGGGCGACCGCATCGCCGTGGTGGGCGGGGGCGCGCTCGGCTTGCTGGTGGCCTGGCTCGCGGCGCGCCTGCCCGAAGGCAGCGTGCAAGTGGTGGACACGAACCCCACGCGCGCGGGCATCGCGGCCGCGCTCGGTGCCGGCTTTGCCCTGCCCGAAGCGGCGCAGCCGCAGGCCGATCTGGTCATCCACACCAGCGGCCAATCGGCCGGGCTGGCCACCGCGCTGGGCTTGGCGGCCTTCGAGGCCACGGTGCTCGAACTCAGCTGGTACGGCAGCCGCCCGGTCAGCGTGCCGCTGGGCGAGGCCTTCCATTCGCAGCGGCTCACGCTCAAGAGCTCGCAGGTGGGCCATGTGGCCAAGCGCCAGCGCGACCGCTGGAGCCACCGCCAGCGCCTGGAACTCGCGCTCTCGCTGCTCACCGAGCCGGCGCTGGACGCGCTGGTCACCCACACCGCGCCCTTCGCCGAGCTGCCGCAGGTGCTCGCGCGGCTGGCCGGTGCCGATGCGCCCGACACCCTGTGCCAGCGCATCGACTACCCTGCGTGATCCTTCCCGCCTTTCAAAGGACCCCCGACCGATGTACGCCGTCAACGTCAGAGACCATTTCATGATCGCCCACAGCTTCCAGGGCGCGGTGTTCGGGCCGGCCCAGCGCATGCACGGCGCCACCTACGTGGTGGACCTCGAACTGCGCCGCGAGGCGCTGGATGCCGACGGCATCGTGGTCGACATCGGCCTGGCCACGCAGGTGCTGCGCGAGACGCTGGCCGTGCTCAACTTCCAGAACCTGGACGAGATGCCCGAGTTCAAGGGCCGCAACACCACCACCGAGTTCCTGGCGCGCGTGATCTTCGACCACATCGCCGTGCGCATCGCGGCCGGCGCGCTCGGCGCGCAGGCGCTGCCCACCGCGCAGTCGGCCGGCCTGCGGCAGATGAAGGTGACCCTGCACGAATCGCACGTGGCCTGGGCCTCGTACGAAGGCCCGCTGCCGGTCTGAGCCATGCCCGGCCAGCGCGTCTGCCACTTCCTGCTGCCGGGCGACTGGCACATCCCCACGGGCGGCTACACCTACGACCGCCGGCTCTCGCTCGCCCTGCGCGAGCAGGGGTGGACGGTGCTGCCTGAGGTGCTGGAAGGCGCCTGGCCCTGGCCCGACGACAGCGACCTCTCGGCCGCCCTGGCCCGCATCGCGGCCCTGCCCGATGGCGCGCTGGTGATCGCCGACGGCCTGGCCTTCGGCGCCCTGGCGCGCGTGGTGCGGCCGCATGCCCAGCGCCTGCGCTGGGTTGCCCATGTGCACCATCCGCTGCACCTGGAAACGGGCCTGAGCGCTGCGGACAGCGCACACCTGCGCACGGCCGAGGCGCAAGCCCTGCAACTGGTGCGGCAGGTGGTGGTGCCCAGCCGCCGCACGCTCGACGACGTGGCCGCCCTGGGCGTCCCGCCCGAGCGCATCGCCGTGGTGGAGCCGGGCACCGATCCGTCGCTCCCACCGCAGTCCACTCCCCGGCGCGACGGCCCGGTGCAACTGCTCTGCGTGGCCACGCTCACGCCGCGCAAGGGCCATGCCCTGCTGCTGCAGGCGCTTGCCAGCCTCACGCAACTGCCGTGGGTGCTGCACCTGGTGGGCAGCGCCGAGCGCGACCCCGGCACCGCCGCGCGCCTGCAGGCCCTGGCCGCGCCGCTGGGCGAGCGCGTCGTCTGGCACGGCGAGCTGCCGGGCCCAGCGCTGCGCGCGCACTACCTGGCGGCCGATGTCTTCGTGCTGCCCTCGCTCTACGAGGGCTATGGCATGGTGATCGCCGAGGCCATCGCCCACGGCCTGCCGGTGGTCACCACCGACGGCGGGGCGCTGGCCCACACGCTGCCGCCCGGCGCTGGTCTGCAGGTGCCCGCCGGTGATGTGGCCGCGCTGCAGGCCGCGCTGGAGCGCGTGCTGGCCGATGCCGGGCTGCGCGAGCGCCTGGGCGCTGGCGCGCGCGAAGCCGCCGCCGCGCTGCCCACCTGGCCGCAGCAGGCCGCGCGCTACGCGGCCGTGCTGGAGGCCATGGCATGAGCGCCGCGCCGGGCCGGGTCGCCCCAAGCAAGCTCGCACCGCAGGCGAAGCCGAAGGTACAGCAGTGAGCCGCGCCCACTTCAGCGCCGACTGGCTGCAACAGCGCGAACCCTTCGACACCGCGGCGCGCGACGAGGCCGCCAGGCACCTGCAACTGGCCGCGCGGTTCCATGCCATGGCCCCACCGGCGGGCACACCCTGGCGCGTGATCGACCTGGGCTGCGGCACCGGCGCGAACCAGCGCTGGCTCGCGCCCCGGCTGGGCGGACCGCAGCAATGGCTGGTGGTGGACCACGACGCCGCACTGCTGCGCGGCTGGCCACCCGGCGCCAGCGGCCCGGGTTTCGAGGCGTCCATTGTCTGCCGGCAGCTGGACCTCGCGCGGCATCTGGACACGCTGCCCTGGCACGCGGCCCATCTCGTCACCGCGTCGGCCTTGCTTGATCTCGTGAGCGCCGACTGGCTGCAACGGCTGGTGTCGCACGCCGTGGCCGCGCGCGCGGCCATGCTCTTCACGCTCAGCGTGGACGGCCGCCACGACTGGGAGCCCGGCGACCCGCTGGACTCGACCGTGGGCCGGCTCTTCGCCCGGCACCAGCGGCGCGACAAGGGCTTTGGCCCCGCGCTCGGTGCGGCTGCCTTGCCGGCCTTGCGCCGCGCGCTGCAGGGCAGCGGCTACCGCGTGTTCAGCGCGGCCAGCGACTGGCGCATCCACAGCCTGGAAAGCGCACAGGCCGGCGCGCTGCACCACGCGCTGGTCGACGGCATCGCCCACGCCGCGTGCGAGCAGGAGCCCGCGTCCCTCGCCGCGCTGGAAGCGTGGCGGCAACGGCGGCACGCGAATGCCACTGCGGGCAGCCTGCGCGTGGGCCATGTGGACCTGCTCGCCTTGCCCTGACCGGCCCTCAACCCGCCGCTGCGCGCGCGAGCCCCTGGCCTCGATCGGGCGAGCGTTCAAAAGCGGTGATGGTGGGGTCCATGAGAAAGTTTTCTGCTTTCACGGTCCCGACGTTCGAGGCCGGCGTCCATCGACATCCTCGAGTTTTTTCCGGGCTGCGGCGATACTGGCGATCCCGATTTCTGGAGTTCCCATGCTTCCCGACACGCCTCTGCTTCTGGCTTTCGTGGGCGCCAGCCTGGTGCTGGCCCTGACCCCCGGTCCCGCCGTCGTCTACATCGTGGCCCGCACCCTGGCGCAAGGGCGCGCCTGCGGTCTTTCGTCCGTGCTGGGCGTGGCCCTCGGCAACCTCGCCAACGCCCTCGGCGCCGCGCTCGGGTTGGCCGCCTTGTTCGCAGTGTCGTCGGTGGCCTTCACGGTGGTGAAGTGGGCCGGCGCGGCCTACCTCGTGTACCTGGGCATCCGCCTGTGGATGGCGGCGTCGCCACTGGCCGACGGCGCCGCGCCCCAGGTGCCGGCGCAGTCCTTGCGGCGCGTCTTCCGCGATGGCTTCCTGGTGGCGCTGCTGAACCCGAAAACCACCCTGTTCTTCGCCGCCTTCCTGCCGCAGTTCATGGACGCGCACGGCGCCAACCCCTTGCTGCAGACCCTGGCGCTCGGCGGTGTGTTCGTGGCCATTGCGTGCTGCACCGACATCCTCTACGTGCTCACCGCCAGCCTGGTCGCGCCGCGCCTGGGCCGCGCGGCACGGCACGGTGTCTGGGGCAACCGGATCGCCGGCACGTCCTTCATCGGCCTGGGCGTGCTCACGGCGATGGGGTCGCGGCCTTCGCGTTGATGAGGGACCGACGCGCTGCATGATGAACCTCTACGAAGTCATCCGCTGGGGCAACGACTCGGACGACGTCTTCACCGGCGGTCCCAACGGCCCCGACACCTGTTTTCTCGTTCGCGCCGGCTCGGTGGAGCAGGCGGCCAGCCTGGCCGACGCCGAGTTGGCCAGGCGACCATCGCAGGTGGTTGAAAACTGGGCCGGCGCCGTCCACCTCCTGGGCGTCGAGCAGGCGAGGGAAGACGTCCCTCGGGTGCTGCGAGGACCCTACATTCAGCACGCCTACACCCATGGCTGGCGCTGCTGGCACCGGGACGCTCCCTCGGACCCCTGGGTCGAACACCAGGTCGCTGCCGCTGACGTGGCGCCCACCGGGCCCACATGAAGCGCTTGTCGTGCAGCCGCTGCCAGCGGCCAGTTTCTTTCACGCCCACCAGACAGGAGGAGCTGCGGCGGTGCCGGCAGTTCCTGGCATTCGCCGCGGTCCTGGCCGCCGTTGCCGTTGGGCTGTCCCTGGCCGGCGTGCCGCTGTGGCCCTGGTGGGTCGGTGGGATGGCGGTCTTTGTGTTGAGCCAGGCTGCGCTCAAATGGCAGGCCAGCCGATGGGCCTTCTGCGATCCCTGCCAGCACGGCCGTTATGTCTACCGGCGCGCGGCGAGCCCGGACGATGAATAGGGCCGGGTCGTTGCCGCGTCTCAGACACCCAGGTACTGTTCCAGCAACTCCGGCTGCGCGTGCAGCTGTTCCGAGCTGCCTTCGAAGACCACCTCACCTTTGACGAGGATCACGTTGCGGTCGGTGATCTGGGTGACGTGCTTCCAGTTCTTGTCCACGATCACGCTGCTGATGCCGCTCTCCCGGATCAGGCCGCAGATGCGCCAGATCTCGCGCGCGATCAGGGGCGCCAGGCCCTCGGTGGCCTCGTCGAGGATGAGCAGGTCGGGGTTGGTCATGAGCGCGCGGCCGATGGTGAGCATCTGCTGCTCGCCGCCGCTGAGCTGCTGCCCGCCGTGGTTCAGGCGCTCGGCCAGGCGCGGGAAGGTGTCGAGCACACGCTCGTAGGTCCAGTCGCGCTGGCCCTGTGTGCCGGCGCGCGCCGACATCACCAGGTTCTCGCGCACGCTCAGGTTGCCGAAGATGCCGCGGCCTTCGGGCACATAGGCGATGCCCAGGCGGGCGATCTCGAAGGTGGGGGCGCCGGTCATGTCCTGGCCCTTCACATGCACCTTGCCACCGCTGGGTTTGACGATGCCCATGATCGACTTGAGCAAGGTCGTCTTGCCCATGCCGTTGCGGCCCATCAGGCCGATGGTCTGGCCCTTGTCGACGGTGAAGTCCACGCCGCGCAGGATGTGGCTGGCGCCGTAGTGGGTGTGAAGGCCTCTGGCCTGGATCAGCGCGCTCATTCGTGCTCCTCGCCGAGGTAGGCCGCCTGCACGCCTGCGTCGGCGCGGACTTCGGCCGGCGTGCCGCTGGCGATCACCTGGCCGTTGACCATGACGGTGAGCCGGTCGGCCAGGGTGAACACGGCATCCATGTCGTGCTCCACGAGCATCATGGCGTGGTCCTTCTTGATTTTGAGCAGCAGCTCGACCATGCGCTCGGCCTCGGCGTGGCCCATGCCGGCCAGAGGCTCGTCGAGCAGCAGCACGGTGGGTTCGGTGGCCAGGGTCATGGCAATCTCCAGCTGGCGCTGCTCGCCGTGGCTGGTGGTGCCCGCGATGGTGCCCACGCGGGCCGTGAGGCCGGCGAGTTCGATGGCGCGTTCGCAGCGGCGGTTGACTTCGGTCATCGCACTGGCCGCCGAGAGCCAGCGCAGCGGGTTCCACGGGCCATGCCGTTCACGCGACTGGGCGGCCAGGCGCACGTTGTCCCACACGCTGAAGGGCAGGAAGATGTTGGTCTTCTGGTAGCTGCGGCCCAGGCCCAGGCGCGAGATGCGTTCGGGATTCTTGCCGGCCGTTTCGGTGCCGTTGAGCGTGATGCGGCCGGAGGTGGGGGGCAGGTCGCCCGAGAGCAGGTTGGTCAAGGTGGACTTGCCCGCGCCGTTGGGGCCGATCACCGCGTGGATGCGGTCGCGGTGCAGATCCACCGACACGTCGTTGACGGCGGCCAGGCCGCCGAAGCGCTTGGTGAGGCTTTTCGCCGAGAGCAGGAGCTCGCTCATGGGGCACCCCGCTTGCGGGAGAACTGCGCCACCAGGCCCAGCAAGCCGCGCGGCGCGAACACCACGATCAGCACGATGAAGCTGCCCATCAGCAACTGCCAGTGCTTGGTGAGGTCCTTGAAGAAGTGCATGACGTACTCGAACGCGAAGGCCCCCACGATGGCGCCCGCGAAGTTGCCCATGCCGCCGAGGATGACCATCATGATGGCGTGCGCGCTCATGTGAAAGCCCATGAGTTCGGGGTTCACGTAGCCGGTCTGCGCGGCCCACAGGAAGCCCGCCACGCCGGCCAGCGCGCCGGCCAGGGTGAAGGCGGCGAGCTTGTAGCCGAAGGTGCCGTAGCCCACCGCGCGCATGCGGTGCTCGTTCACGCGGATGCCGGCGAGCACGCGGCCGAAGGGCGAGAACAGCAGGCGCCGCAGGAAGGCGTAGACCAGCACCAGCACCAGCAGGGTGAAGTAGTAGAAGGTGGTCTTGTTGTCCAGGTCGATGCCGGTCCAGCCGAACAGCGAGGCGTCGGGCCGGAAGTTCACGTACAGGCCGTCGGAGCCGCCGAGCGCCTTGTTGTCGAAGAACAGGAAGAACACCATCTGCGCGAAGGCCATGGTGACCATGATGAAGTAGATGCCGTGCGTGCGCACCACGAAGAAGCCGATGATCAGCGCCGCCAGGCCCGCGCCCAGGGCCGAGACGGGCAGCGCCCACCACAGGCTGATGGGCGTGTCGGCCGGCGTGAGGAAGGCCAGGGCGTAACCTGCCAGACCGAAGTAGGCGGCGTGGCCGAGCGAGACCAGGCCGGTCACGCCCTGCAGCAGATCGAGGCTCATCGCGAAGATGGCCAGGATCATCATCTGCGAGAGCATCTGCAGGTAGAAGTCGACACCCGTCAGGGGCATGAGCGGGAAGGCGGCGAGGGCGATGGCGCCCAGCAGCAGGATCACCTGCATGCTGCGCGGCAGCTTTTCCAGCTGGGCTTTGGGCGAACTCATTGTTTGAACAGCCCTTCAGGCTTGTAAAGCAGCACGGCGGCCATGAGCATGTAGACGGCCATGCCGGCGATCTGCGGCACCAGCACCTTGCCGAAGGTGTCGACCAGGCCCACCAGCAGCGCGGCCACGAGGGCCCCGCGCACCGAGCCGATGCCACCGATGACGACCACCACGAAGCACATGATCAGCACCGAGCTGCCCATGCCGGGGTACACGCTGGAAACGGGCGAGGCGATCATGCCGGCGATGGCCGCCAGGGCCACGCCCAGCGCGAACACCACGCCATGGATGAGCCGGATGTTGATGCCGAGCGACTCGGTCATCTCGCGGTTGAAGGCGCCCGCGCGGATCTTCATGCCCAGGCGGGTCCTGGAGATGAGCAGGTACAGGCCGAGGGCGAGCGCGATGCACACGCCCGACATTACCAGCCGGTAGACCGGGTAGGACAGGTTGTCCGTAAGCGGGATCGACCAGTTCAGCATCTCCGGCACCTGCACCGAGTGCACGTCGTCGCCCCAGAGAATGGAGCGCACTTCCTCGAAGATGTAGATCAGGCCGAAGGTCAGCAGCACCTGGTCCAGGTGGTCGCGGCGGTAGAAGTGGCGGAACAGCAGCCATTCCAGCAGCCAGCCCAGCACGACGGCGATGACCGTGCCCAGCACGATGGCCAGCACCAGGCTGTCGAGCTGCGACACCAGGAACCAGGCCAGGTAGGCGCCCAGCATGTAGAAACTGCCATGCGCGAGGTTGACCACGCCCATGATGCCGAAGATCAGGGTGAGCCCGGCCGCCAGCATGAACAGCAACAGGCCGTACTGCAGGCTGTTGAGCAACTGGATCAGGAAGTTGGCGAAGTCCATGAAGCGGGGCGGTGAGGATCAGGCCAGGAAGGCGAGCAAAAACCAGACCAGCGCCTGTGGGCGCCGGTCTGTGGAGGCACGAGTGAGGCGGGGGCGATCAGCCCATGCGGCAGCCGGTGGCCGGGTCGGCCACGGCTTTCTGCGCGATGCCGATCACCTTGTTTTCCTTGTTCTCGACCTTGCGCATGTAGATGTCCTGGATCGGGTTGTGGGCCTTGCTCATGGTCCACTTGCCGCGCGGGCTGTCGATGGTGGCGCCTTCCATGGCGGCGTACAGCGCCTTCTTGTTGTTGAGGTCGCCCTTGACGGCGTTGGCGCCCTTGATCAGCAGCAGGCCGGTGTCGTAGCCCTGCACGGCGTACACATCGGGTTGCAGGCGGAAGGCCTTGGCGTACTCCAGGCGGAACTGCTTGTCGCGCGGCGTGTTCAGCGAGTCGCCATAGTGCATGGTGGTGAGCACGCCGTTGGCCGCGGGACCGGCCGCTTCCAGCACGCCCTCGGTCAGGAAGCCCGAGCCGTAGAGCTGGATGGTCTTGTTCAGGCCCGCCGCGGCGTAGTCGCTCATGAACTTGGCCGCGCCGCCACCGGCGAAGAAGCAGGCCACGGCATCGGGCTTGAGCGAGGCGATCTCGGTCAGCAGCGCCTGGAATTCCACGTTCGGGAAGGGCAGGCCCAGCTTCTTCATGATGGTGCCGCCGGCCGCGGTGTAGCTCTGCTCGAAGCCTTCGAAGGCTTCGTCGCCGGCCGCGTAGTTCCAGGTGATCCACACCGCCTTCTTGTGGCCGTTGGCCACCATGGCCTTGCCCAGCGCCAGCGTGGGCTGCGAGTTGGTGAACGAGGTGCGGAACACGTTGGGGGCGCACTGGGCGCGGGTGGCCACGTGCACGCCTGCGTTGGGGATCAGGTTGAGCACGCCGGTGTCGCGTGCCACCTTGTGGATGCCCATCTGCACGCCCGAGTGCACGGTGCCCACGAGCACGTCCACCTTGTCGCGCTGCACCAGGCGGGTCGCGTTCTCGATGCCCTTGGCCGGGTTGGATTCGTCGTCCACCTTGAAGTACTCGACTTCACGGCCACCGAGCTTGCCGCCTTGCTCGTTGAGGGCCATGCGGAAACCGTTCTCGATCGCCACGCCGAGCTGGGCGAAGGTGCCGGTGTACGGCAGCATGAAACCCACGCGCACCTTGTCCGACTGCGCACGTGCCAACTCGGGCAGCAGCAGGCCGGTGGATGCGGCGCCGATCACGGCGGCGCTGCGGGTCAGGACGATTCGGCGGGTGGTCATGGAGTTCTCCTGTGGGTGGTTGCCGGAATGCGGTTCACTGTAGACGCGGGGTAGGGGATTGACGATCCAGAATTACCCGTACTTGAGGTCTAAAACATTTATGTCTGAATTTAAGAGGCGGGTTGCATGGCCAGCGCGAGCCACTCGCGGCACCAAGCCGCGCCGACCACCTCGGCCTCGGTGCCCGCCGACGCGTCATGGCAGAACACGTCTCCCACACGCACGGCGCCCAGATCGGCGAGACGCTCGTCGAACCGCCGACCACCCTGGCAGAACGTCTGCGGATGGGTGCCGTGGTCGCCCAGTGCGATCACGCCGTAGCGCACGTGGCCCAGAAACTTGGGCTCGTTGCCCAGGGATTCGTACAGCGCCCGGGCGTTGTCCGGCACGTCACCCGAGCCGTAGGTGGATGTGCATATGAGATATAGTGCATCCCCGTCAAAAACTCGGATGTCCAATCCGTCCATCATGCGCACCTCGATCTCGGGGATCAGGTCGGCGCAATCCATCTCGATGGCCTGAGCCACGTACTCGGCGGTGTTGGTCATCGTGCCAACGAGGATGAGGAGTCTGGAGGGTGGGTTCATGATTCAGAAGCTGCAATATACTTCATGAATTCCCGATGAATCATCGGGTAAACCCTCGTTGATGCGCTGGGTCGCGTGGCCCCTTGGGTGGCCTGCCCGGAGGGACTCGAACCCCCGACCTGCTGCTTAGAAGGCAGCTGCTCTATCCGGTTGAGCTACGGGCAGACAGGGCGACTGGCGATGCAAAAAAGGCCCACACTGTGGGCCTTTTTGTTCTTGATGAATGGTCGGAGCGGCGGGATTCGAACTCGCGACCCTCTGCTCCCAAAGCAGATGCGCTACCAGGCTGCGCTACGCTCCGACTAAGCGGCGAATTGTACCTGCTGAAATGAGGTGTTCCGGTCGGGCTCAGCGTTTTTCGTACTGCGTCTTGCCAAACAGCACTTCGCGCGACTTGTCATCGGTGATCGGTTTGCGCGCGTCGGCCAGCACCGCCACGCCGCGTTGCACCGCGGGGCGGGCGGCAATGGCGTCGAACCACTGTTTCAGGTGCGGGAAGTCGGCCCAGTCGATGCCCTGGTTCTGCCAGTTGCGCAGCCAGGGGAAGATCGCGATGTCGGCGATGCTGTACTGGTTGCCCGCGATGAACTTCTGCGCCTCGAGTTGCCGGTCCATGACGCCGTAGAGCCGCCTGGCTTCGTTGGTGTAGCGATCGATGGCATAGCCGATCTTCTCGGGCGCGTACTGCCGGAAGTGGTGGTTCTGGCCGAGCATGGGGCCCACGCCGCCCATCTGGAACATCAACCACTCCAGCACCTTGAATTTGGCGCGGTCGCTTTTGGGCAGGAACTTGCCGGTCTTGGCCGCGAGGTAGAGCAGGATCGCGCCCGACTCGAACAGGCTGATGGGCTGGCCATCGGGACCGTCGGGGTCGACCAGTGCCGGAATCTTGTTGTTTGGGCTGATCTTGAGAAAGGCCGGTTCGAACTGATCGCCCTTGCCGATGTTGACGGGATGGACCCGCCAGTCCCGGCCGAGCCGCAGTCCACACTCCTCCAGCATGATGTGGACCTTGTGTCCATTGGGGGTTGGCCAGGAGTGGACGTCGATCATGGGACTTGCCTTTCTTGCGGGAGGGTGGCTGAGGAGCTGGCCACTCTACGGGAATTCAAAAACCCGTGCTCACCCTCCCGGCATGCCGGCTCAGAAGCCGCGCGTGACAGGCATGTCCACCTCGGTCTTCACCAGCATGTGCTTGGCCAGTTCCAGCTTGGCGATGGACTGGCGGTGCACCTCGTCGGGGCCATCGGCCAGGCGCAGGGTGCGCTGGCCGGCGTAGGCGTAGGCCAGTGGGAAATCGTCGCTCACGCCGCCGCCGCCATGGGCCTGAATGGCCATGTCGATGATGTCGCAGGCCATGTTGGGTGCCACCACCTTGATCATGGCGATCTCGGCCTTGGCGACCTTGTTGCCGACGGTGTCCATCATGTAGGCCGCCTTGAGCGTGAGCAGGCGCGCCATCTCGATGCGGCAGCGCGCATCGGCGATGCGCTCGTGCCAGACCGATTGGGCCGACACCGGCTTGCCGAAGGCCACGCGGCTGTTCAGGCGCTTGCACATCAGCTCCAGCGCGCGCTCGGCCGCGCCGATGGAGCGCATGCAGTGGTGGATGCGGCCCGGGCCCAAGCGGCCCTGCGCGATCTCGAACCCCCGGCCTTCGCCGAGCAGGATGTTGCCCACCGGCACGCGCACGTCCTTGAGCACCACTTCCATGTGGCCGTGCGGCGCGTCGTCGTAGCCGAACACCGACAGCGGTCGCACCACGGTGATGCCCTTGCTGTTGGCCGGCACGATGATCATGGACTGCTGCGAGTGGCGCGGCGCATCGGGGTTGGTCTTGCCCATCACGATGTAGACCGCGCAGCGCGGGTCACCGGCGCCGGAGGACCACCACTTGCGGCCGTTGATGACGTAGTGGTCGCCGTCGCGCTCGATGCGGCACTGGATGTTGGTGGCGTCCGACGAGGCGACCTCGGGTTCGGTCATCAGGAAGGCCGAGCGGATCTCGCCGCGCAGCAGCGGCTCGAGCCACTCGTCCTTGAGTTCCTCGCTGGCGTAGCGCTCGAAGGTTTCCATGTTGCCGGTGTCGGGGGCCGAGCAGTTGAAGACCTCGGCCGCGAACGGCACGCGGCCCATGATTTCGCACATGGGTGCGTACTCGAGGTTGGACAGACCCTGCGGCGCGCGCGGGCTGCGCGGCAGGAACAGGTTCCACAGGCCGGCCTTGAGCGCCTTGGGCTTGAGTTCCTCGATGATCGTGGTGGGCAGCCAGGGGTTGCCCTTGGCGCGGTTGGCGGCGATCTCGGCGAAGAAGCGCGCTTCGTTGGGGTAGATGTGCTCGTCCATGAACGCCAGCAAACGCTCGCGCATGTCCTTGACCTTGTCGGTGTAGTCGAAATTCATCTTGGCTCCAGTGGAAAAAGGGTGTGAGTGTGAAGAGGGTCAGCGGGCGCTGGCGAAGCCCCAGGCCATCTCGGCCAGGGGGCGGGCGCCGGCGGCGGATTTCACCGCCTGTTCGTTGGACGCGGTGCCGGTTTCCACCCGCTTGGCAATGCCCTGCAGGATGGCCGCGAGGCGGAACATGTTGTAGGCGAGGTAGAAGTTCCAGTCCGCTTTGAGTTGCTCGGGGCTGGCGATGCCGGTGCGTTCGCAGTAGCGCGAGATGTAGGCGTCTTCGGAAGGGATGCCCAGCTCGGCCAGGTCCAGTCCCTGGATGCCGCGGAACATGCCGGGCGGGATGTGCCAGGACATGCAGTGGTAGCTGAAATCGGCCAGCGGGTGGCCCAGCGTCGAGAGTTCCCAGTCGAGCACGGCGAGCACGCGCGGCTCGGTGGCGTGGAACATCAGGTTGTCGAGGCGGAAGTCGCCATGTACCACCGACACCATGGACTCGTCGCGCGCCATGGCCGGGATGTTCTGCGGCAGCCATTCCATGAGGCGGTCCATCTCCGGGATGGGCTGCGTGATGGAGGCCTGGTACTGCTTGCTCCAGCGGCCGATCTGGCGCTCGAAATAGTTGCCGGGCTTGCCATAGTCGGTCAGGCCGATCGCGTCGGGCTTGACGGTGTGCAGCGCCGCCATGACGCGGTTCATCTCGTCGTAGAGGGCGGCGCGTTGCGCGCGGTCCATGCCGGGCAGCGACTGTTCCCAGAGCACGCGCCCATCCACGCACTCCATGACATAGAAGGCCCGGCCGATCACCGATTCGTCTTCGCACAGCACGTGCATCCGCGCCACCGGCACACCCGTGCCGTGCAGCGCGCTCATCACACGGAACTCACGCTCGATCGCATGGGCCGAGGGCAGCAGCTTGGCCACGGGCCCGGGCTTGGCCCGCATCACGTAGGCGCGTTGCGGCGTGATGAGCTTGTAGGTGGGGTTGGACTGGCCGCCCTTGAACATCTCCACCGAGAGCGGGCCGGCGAAGCCCGGCAGCCGGTCTGTCAGCCAGCGTTCGAGGGCCGGGATGTCGAAGGTGTGTTGTGCCGCAACGGGCCGGGTGCCGACGAAATTCTGGGTGTCGCTCATGGTGTGCGGCTCAAGGCCGTTGTGGGTTGACGGGCCTGAAGCAGCAGTGGCGACAACGCCGGGGTCAGGACTCGGCTTCGGCGATGCGCATGAGCATGTCGCGGTTGCGCACCACCACACCGCCTTGTTCGATGCGGATCGCGTCCTCGCGCTCCATCGACTTGAGCTCCTGGTTCACGCGCTGCCGCGACGCGCCCAGCAGCTGCGCCAGTTCCTCCTGCGCGAGCTGCAGGCCGATGCGCATTTCGCTGCCGTCGGCCAGGCAGGGCACGCCGTAGCTGCGCACCAGGTGCAGCAGCTGTTTGGCCAGCCGCGCGCGCAGGGGCAGGGTGTTGAGGTCTTCCACCAGGCCGAACAGCGTGCGGATGCGCCGTGCCTGCAGTCGCATGAGCGCTTCGTACAGCTCCACGTGCGAGGCCAGGATCTTCTGGAAATCGGTGCGCGCCACGCACAGCAAGGTGGTGGCGCCATGCGCGTAGGCATCGTGCGTGCGCTGGTCGCCGTCGAACATCGCCACATCGCCGAACCACACCCCGGGCTCCACATAGGTCAGCGTGATCTGCTTGCCCGAGAGCGAGGTCGAGCTCACGCGCACCGCCCCACGGGCGACCGCCGACCATTCGGTCGGTGGGTCGCCGCGTGCGACGATGAGATCGCCGTCCTTGAATCGCTTGACGTGGGCGCATCGGAGGATGTCGTGACGCAGGGAAGGTGAAAGGCTGCTGAACCAGCGACCGTTGTTGATCGCCTCGCGTTCTTCCATTGTCAGAATCGGTTCGTCCATGGGCTGTCTTTTGAGTGACTGAGGGTGGCCTTCATTGTCGCCACTGGGACGCGGCGGACAGATCAGGGTATGCGCGCAGACCGCGTCAACGGTAGTTGGCGGCCCGCTTTTCCATGAAGGCCGTGATGCCTTCGCCCGCGTTGGCGTGGTGCAGGTTGCGCACGAAATGATCGCGCTCGGCCGACAGCTGCGCGTGCAGCGTGACCGTCGGGGCGTCGTTGGCGAGTTCCTTGATGCTGCTGAGCGCGTTGGGCGCGCGCGCATTGAGGCGTTCGCACAGCGTCAGCGCATCGTGCAGGGCTTCCCCGGGCGTGCTGGTCTGGGTGATGACGCCCAGTTGCTGCAGCCGCTCGGCGCCGATGCGCTCACCGCACAACAGCAACTGCAGCGCCGTGGCCCGGGGCAGGGCGCGCATCAGGCTCCAGGTGGCTCCGCCGTCGGGCGACAGGCCCACGCTGCTGTACGACATCGCGAACACGCTGTTCTGCGCGGCGATCACCAGGTCGCAAGCCAGCGCCAGCGAAAAACCGGCACCGGCGCACGCGCCTTCCACGGCCGCCACCACGGGCTTGGGGAAGGCGCGGATGGTCTCGATCCAGTTGTGCAAACCCTCGATGCTCTGCGCCTGCACCTCGGGCGGCTGCTGCCGGTTGGCCAGCAGCCGCTGCAGGTTGCCGCCGGCACAGAAGTGCGCGCCTTCGCCCGTGAGCACCACGCTGCGCACTTCGGGGCTGCTTTCGGCCACGTTGAGCGCTTCCACGCCAGCGGCGTACATGTCGGGGCCGAGGGCGTTGCGGTGTTCCGGGTTGCTGATGGTCAGCACCATGGTCTGACCATGGCTGTGGCTCTTGAGGCTGGCGGTCATGCGGTGTCGGTCCTTGCGGTCGGGAATCAGGCTTCTTCGTGCGTCAGGCTCAGGCCCAGCGCGCCACGGCGGCGCAGCCAGGGGGAAGGGCGGTAACGCGGGTCGCCGTACACCGTCTGCAGGTTGAACAGGATCTCCAGCAGGTTGGTGGGACCAATGCGGTCGCCCATGGCCAGCGGCCCCATCGGGTAGCCCAGGCCGAGGGTGACCGCCACGTCCAGGTCGGCCGGCGAGCAGATGCCCTGCTGGCACATGTCGGTCGCGATGTTGACGATGGTGGCCACCACGCGCTGCGTGACGAAACCACCGCTGTCGCGCACCACGCTCACGGCCTTGCCGTCGCTGGCGAACAGGGCGTGAGCGGCGTCGCGCATGTCGGCCCGGGTGGCGGGGTTGGTGGCCAGCACGCGGCGGCGGGTGGAGGCGTCGTCGAGCATCATGTCGATGCCCACGGTGCGCGACGCGTCCAGGCGTTCCACGGCGGCCAGCGTGGTCACGTCCAGACCCAGCGGCGCCACCAGAATGAGCGCGGCGGCCGACGGCGCGGCGGCGGTCTCGATGTGCGCGCCCAGGTCCTTGAGCAACTGATAGAGCTCGGCCCGGCGGGCTGCCTTGGGCGAGACCCAGACCGGTGGCAGCTCCGCGACGGTCGGCGCGGCCACGTCGGCCGGCACCTGGGCCACGCCCTTGTCGTAGGCATAGAAACCTTCACCAACCTTCTTGCCCACCACGCCCCCAGCCAGGCGCTGGGCGGTGATCACGCTGGGGCGGTAGCGCGGCTCTTCGAAATACTGGTGGTAGATCGACTCCATCACGGGGTGCGACACGTCCAGCGCCGTCAGGTCCATCAGCTCGAACGGGCCGAGCTTGAAGCCCATCTGGTCCTTGAGGATGCGGTCGATGGTGGCGAAATCGGCCACGCGTTCGCCCACCACGCGCAGGGCTTCGGTGCCGTAGCCGCGGCCGGCGTGGTTGACGATGAAGCCCGGCGTGTCCTGTGCCGAGACCGGCGTGTGACCGAACTGGCGGGTGTAGTCCGTCAGGCGCTGGCAGACCGTGGCGCTGGTCTTGAGGCCGGCAATGACCTCGACCACCTTCATCAGGGGCACCGGGTTGAAGAAGTGGTAGCCAGCGAGTTGGGCCGGGCGCTTGAGCGCGGCACCGATCGAGGTGACCGAGAGCGACGAGGTGTTGGTGGCCAGCACCGCATCCGGTTGGACGATGGCTTCGAGATCGGCAAACAGGCGTTGCTTGACGTCGAGCCGTTCGACGATGGCTTCCACCACCAGATCGCAGGGCGCGAGGTCGGTCAGCGCGCCGGCCAAATGCACCCGTGCCAGGCAGTCTTCCATCTGGCTGGCCTCCATGCGGTTCTTGCCCACCAGTGTCTGCCAGGTGCCTTGAAGGGCGGCGCGAGCCGCCTCCGCCGCGCCGGCCTGCACGTCGAAGAGCCAGACCTGGCTGCCGGCCTGGGCCGCCATCTGGGCAATGCCGCGGCCCATGGCACCGGTCCCGACGATGCCCGTATGAAGAAATATGGGTTGCATAAGTGTGTTGTATTTGGAATGAGGGTGCCTGGAGCTATGACAAAATGATCCAACGAAAGAACGAAGGGCTTCCAACGTGCGCCAGACATGGACAGGCTGTATTTTGCTATTAACTGCGCTGGGCAGTTCGGCGGCCACGCTGGGGCGGCACAGTGGTGCAGCTGTCATCGGACAACCTCTCGATGTCCGGGTTCAGGTTCTTCTCGCTCCGGGTGAGGATCTCACCAACCAGTGCCTCAATGCGGATGTCTTTTTTGGCGATACGCAAGTGTCGCCCGGTCTGGTTCGCAGCACGCCCCAGAAAGCCGAGGCCGAGTCCTCGGTGCGTATCCAGACTCGGCAGCCCATCAACGAACCCATCGTCACCTTGTACGTGCGTGCCGGCTGCGGCACCGCGTTCACCCGCCGCTTCGTGCTGCTGGCCGACCCGCTCAACGAGCCGATGGCGCCGGTCGACCGATCCAACAACCCGGTGGCCGTGGCGCCCCCGGCGGTGGCGCAGGCGCCTTCCACGCCTGCGGGTCCCGGTGTCGCGGGCGGCAGCCTGGTAGAGAGTGGCACCGCCAGCGCTCGGCCGCCCGTTGCGGCTGGCCCTGTGGCTTCGCCATCGGCACGGCCTGCGCCCAAGCCCGCCGCGAAACCGGGTGCCACCGCGTCGCCCCGTGCGAGCAGTGTGGTGCGCCGTCCACCGGCACCCCCTGCGGCGCCCCGCCTGCAGCTGGACCCGATCGATCTGGATGCGGGCATCGAGCGCGATCCGACGCTCAAGCTCTCGCCCTTCTTGCTGAGTGAGCCCGCCACCTCCGAAGAAGCCCGCGCCGCCGCCGGCCTGCTCTGGAAGTCTCTCAGCGCGTCGCCGGAAGACATCCTGCGGGACGCCCAGAAACTCGCGGCGCTGGAGGCGGAAGCCGAGCAACTGCGCAACGCCCGGGCCCAGAGCCAGAACAGCATTGGCGAGCTGAACGCCCAACTGAATGAGGCGCGTGACCAGCGCTACCGCAACTGGCTGGTGTACCTGCTGGGCGCACTGCTGTTGCTGACGCTTCTGGCGCTGCTGATGGCGTCGCGCCGCCGTCCAGCGCAGGCCGGGTCCGAGGCGTCCCGTGCGTGGTGGTCCTCGACGCCTGAAGACAAAACCATGCCGGCACAGCTCCGCAAGCCCGTGCGCCAGGGCGCCCCGACGGTGGCGGCCCCCGCGCCCGGCGGCGTGGAACTCGATCTCCACCTGGATCAGGATTCGTCGCTGGACGATTTGCAGGCCCTCGATGGCGCCGCTGCGCGCGAGAGCGATCCACAGCCGGAATCGGCGGTTGCGCTGCCATCGCGCGACCGTCGGGATTTTTCACCGAGCGCCTTGGGCATCTCCCGTTCGGTGGCCACGGAAGAGTTGTTCGACATTCAGCAGCAGGCCGACTTTTTCGTGTCGCTGGGTGAAGACGAGCAGGCCATCCAAGTGCTGCGCAACCACCTGGCCGAGAGCCATGAGCCCAGCCCCCTGGCTTACCTGGATCTGTTCAAGCTCTATCACCGCCTGGGGCGCCGCGAAGACTACGACGCCCTGCGCGACGAGTTCAACCACGTCTTCAATGCCGGCGCGCCGCCCTTCAACCGCTACACCGACGGTGGTCGAGGCCTTGAAGCCTACGAAACGGCCTTCAGCCGCATTCAGTCGCTGTGGCCGGAGCCCCGGGTGCTGGACCTGATCGAGGAGTCGATCTTCCGGGACGCCAGCGACGACGAAGTCGAGGTGTTCGATCTCGAGGCGTACCGCGAGCTCTTGCTGTTGCACGCGATGGCCAAGGAGCTGATCAAGCGAGACGAGCCGTCCGCGGCAAAGCACAGCGAATTCCGGCACACGAACATGCAACCGCTGAAAGCCGACGGCCGGCGTCCGAGCGCGCCAGCCGGCAAGAAGCCCCCCGTCGCTGAAGAGCCTGCTGGCGGTCGCAACACCCAGCCGATGGACCTGGGTGTGCTGGTGCCTGCGTCGTCCCACCTGGGCCTGGACATCAACCTGAACGACCTCTCCGAGTTCTCTGCCTTCGAGGCCTTGTTGCCAGAGGTGTCGCCGCCCGTGGAGCCGACCGCCAAGGCAGGTGACGCCCAGGACCTGCCGCTGAGCAACCTGATCGATTTCGAGGTGTTGGACTTCATGCCGCCGGACGACGAGCCAGGCTCGAAGCCGGATGGCAAACGCTGACGCCCTTGGTACCCAGAAAAAACGCCGGTGACAACCGGCGTTTTTTCTGGGGTGAGGTCGATCGCAGCCATCAGCGTCGAACCTGCAGCGCGCCTGGATTGACGATATTGGTCGGTGTGCCCTTGATGTAGTTGACCACGTTGTCGAACGCAGAGGAGAAGTACATCTCGTAGCTGTCCTGCTCGACATAGCCGATGTGGGGCGTGCAGATGCAGTTTTCGAGCCGCAGCAGGGCATGGCCTTGCAGGATGGGCTCGGATTCGAACACGTCGATCGCGGCCATGCCCGGGCGACCCCGGTTCAGCGCGGCGATCAGCGCCTCGGGCTGGATGAGCTCGGCGCGGGAGGTGTTGACCAACAGCGCGGAGGTCTTCATGGCGGCGAGGTCTTCGGGTGTCACACAGCCCGCGTTGCTCTCGCTCAGCCGCAAGTGCAGGCTCAGCACGTCGGCCGTTTCAAACAGGGCTGCCTTGCTGGGGGCCACATCGAAACCATCGGACGCGGCGCGGGCACAGCTTTCTTCGCTGCCCCACACGATCACGCGCATGCCGAAGGCCCGCCCGTAACCTGCCACCATCTGCCCGATGCGGCCGTAGCTCCAGATGCCCAGCGTCTTGCCACGCAGCACCATGCCCACGCCGAAGTTGGCGGGCATGGCCGCGGCCTTCAGCCCAGCCTGTTGCCAGGCGCCATGCTTGAGGTTGGAGACGTATTGCGGGATGCGGCGCATGGCCGCAAGCATCAGGGCCCAGGTGAGCTCGGCGGTGGAGACGGGTGAACCCACGCCCTCGGCCACCGCGATGCCACGCTCGGTGCAGGCATTGACGTCCACATGCTCACCCACGCGCCCGGTCTGGGCGATGAGTTTGAGCCGGGGGAGTTTTTCAACCAGTTGACGGGTGATGGCGGTGCGTTCCCGGATCAGGACCAGCACATCGGCATCGCGCAATCGGATGGACAGCTGGCCCACGCCCTTGACCGTGTTGGTGAAGACTTTGGCCGGGTAAGGCTCCAGTTTCTCGGCACACCGCAGTTTGCGCACAGCGTCCTGATAGTCATCAAGGATCACAATATTCATGACCCTATTGTGCCTTCACCTCCCAGGCCTTCCGGGCCGCTGACCCCTGGTTACAAGCAGGCACGGCGCGCCGGGAGCCTGGAGGATGGCCGTGTGCTCGCTGGCGGCGGCCGAGTTCAGGCCGCGCGCGTGGACAGCTGGCGTTCCTGGTCGGCCAGTCGATCGAGTTCGGCGCACACATCGTTGATGCGGCCCGAGATCACCAGCCTGACACCGGCCCGGTGCGCCGCCGCGGGGCCGGTCTGCTGCAGCACGCGCACGCGAGGCACAGGGTCCGCTGCCGGTGGCACGGCCCGCAAGACAAGTGGACTGCGGGTTGTGCTGGCGCGCTTGAGCCACCCGGCACGCGCAAAGCGCTGTACAACCTGCGTGGCCACGGGCTCGTTGGCGGCCGTTGCCCGGCGAAGGGCGGGAGAGGGCAACCAGCAGTCGATCAACTGCAAAGGGGCGCGCCACGTGTTGGTGTTGAAAATTTTTCCCATGCGAAACTCCATTGGGTGGGGTTGAACACAGGCAGGATTGCAAAATCAAACGCCTTCGCAGGGATGTGTCCTTGTGGTGGGTTGTGCACCCACCGGGACCAAACGCCCGCCACCTGCTGAGGCGACACGGACCGGGATCGGTCAGAGCTGGAAGCTGTTGCGGATCAGGCCCACGGCGAGTCCTTCGATTTCGAATGGCTCGCCCGGTTCGACGACGATGGTCTTGTAGTCGGGGTTTTCCGCGTGCAATTCAATCAGGTGCTGGCGCCGCATGAAGCGTTTGACGGTGACGTCGTCACCCAGGCGGGCCACCACGATCTGGCCGTTCTTGGCTTCCTTCGTGGCCTGCACGGCGAGCAGATCGCCGTCCATGATGCCGATGTCGCGCATGGACATGCCACGCACCTTGAGCAGGTAGTCGGGCGTGCGCTGGAACAGGCTGCGCTCGACCTGGTAGGTCTGGTCCACATGCTCCTGCGCCAGGATGGGCGAACCGGCTGCGACGCGACCGATCAGGGGGAGCACCAGCTGGGCCAGGCTGGGGATCGGCAGTGTAAGCTGGCGCCCGCGCGAATCGTTGATGGACTGCAGGTCTTCGCTGCGCAGGCGGATGCCTCGCGAAGTGCCACTGACCAGTTCGATCACGCCCTTGCGCGCCAGCGCTTGCAGATGCTCTTCGGCGGCATTGGCCGACTTGAACCCGAGTTCGCTGGCGATTTCGGCACGGGTGGGCGGTGCGCCGGTGCGTGCGATCGCCGTCTGGATCAATTCCAGAATCTGTTGCTGCCGGGCGGTGAGCTTCGGTGCGGTATGGGGCATGTCGAGCATGAGGACCTCGTCGGGAACGTGGTGGCCAAGGGGAACGCCATCTGGGAAGGCAGGAACAACGCGGGAAGTGGCTGATACCTGTTTTCTTATCCAGTATCTGTATTTTTAACCAGTTTTCAAGGATTGGCAAGTGGTGGACACAAATCAGGGCCGGCGGCTCGTGATCCTGGGCACGGGCGGCACCATCGCCGGGCGTGCGGCGCAGGCGGGCGACAACGTGGGCTACGTGGCGGGGCAGGTCGGCGTGGCCGATCTGGTGGCGGCCGTTCCGGCTTTGGCCGGCGTGCCGTTGGAGGTGGAGCAGGTCGCCCAGATCGACAGCAAGGACATGGGCCTGCCGGTGTGGCAGGCGCTGGCGGCACGGCTCCAGGCGCATCTGGACGATCCCCAGGTGTCGGCGGTGATCGTGACGCACGGCACCGACACCCTGGAGGAAACGGCGTTCGTGCTGCAGCGCCTGCTCCAACCCACCAAGCCTGTGGTGCTGACCTGCGCGATGCGCCCGGCTTCCGCGCTGGTGCCGGATGGGCCGCAGAACCTTGCCGACGCGCTGGCCGTGGTGCGGCATGGGGAGGCCGGCGTGGTGGTGGTGTGTGCCGGACAGGTGCACGGCGCGCTGGAGGTGGCGAAGGTGCACACCTACCGCCTGGACGCTTTTGACTCTGGAGACGCGGGGCCGCTGGCTTGTGTGGAGGAGGGGGAGGTGCGCCGTTTCCGATCCCGGGGCGCCTCCGTTGCTTCCCACGATCCAGCCCCGCTGGCCCGCTTCCTGGCGGCCGACGCCCTGCCTCGGGTCGAACTGGTGACCAGCCATGCCGACGCGGACGGCAGCCTGGTGCGGGCCTTGATGGCGCCAGGCGCCGCCCGTCCCTTGCGGGGCATCGTGGTGGCCGGCACGGGCAACGGTACCGTTCACCAGGCGCTGACCGATGCGCTGAATGCCGCGCAGGCACAACGGGTGCGGGTGGTGCTGGCGACGCGTTGTGCGCGCGGAAGGGTGGTGCCGCACGCTGGCCTGCCATTCGCGCACTCGGCCGGGCTCTCGCCGGTCAAGGCCCGGTTGGCGCTGGCGCTGGACCTGCTGATGGAATGACGCGATGTTCGCCGCGCTCGGTGCCCACGCCTGGGCGTACCCCATGCTGGAAGTGGCCCATCTGCTGGGCGTGGCGCTGTTGCTCGGCAACCTGACGCTGCTGGAACTGCGGGTGTTCGGCTGGGGCCAGAGCCTGCCTGTGGAGCCCCTGGCGAAACTGAGCCTGGGCCTGGTGGCGGTGGGTTTCGCACTGGCCGCCGTGTCGGGCCTCCTGATGTTCGGTACCCAGGCCGGGGAACTGCTGGCCAATCGCGTGTTCACAGCCAAGATGGTGTTGATCATGCTGGCGGGGTGCAACGCCGGCTGGTTCCACGCCCGCCGATCGCTGCAGCGCCAGGACCGCACTGCGCGCCTCTTGATGCTGCTGTCGTCGGCCTTGTGGCTGCTGGTGCTGACCTGCGGCCGTTGGATCGGTTACGTGTGATGGGAAGGAGATCTCCATGCAACGACGTGATGTGATTCGGACCGGGGCCTGGCTGGGCCTGGGGGG
>NZ_JBYTAE010000093.1:0-26292 GCF_058787875.1 Hydrogenophaga sp. FW305-3-2-15-A-LB1
GGGGTGGCGGCGGTTCCACCGCGCGCGGCGCGGCCTGCTGCGGGGTGCGGGACCAGAGTTCGGCCTCCACGGTGACCGGTTCGCCGTCGTTCTGCCACTGCACGCCCAGGGTCAGGGCGATCACGAGCAGGCCATGGGCAACCAGGGCCAGCCCCATGGGGCCGAGCCAGCGCCCATTCCGGGGCGGGGCGAGGTCGAGGTGGTCGGCAGTCGATTGCATGGGGCGTGGACGGGGCTCAGCGCGAGGTTTGCACGGAGAGGCCGACGCGCGCAATGCCCGCGCGCTGCAAGGTATCCATCACGCGAACAACGGCTTCGTACTTGACGTTCTTGTCGGCGCTGATCACCACCGGCACGCCGCCTTCGGGCGGGCTGCCCCGGCTGGCCTGCAGCTGCTGCACGCGCGCGACCAATTGGCCCATGGAGACCGGTTGCGGTTCGGCGCTGGAGGAGCCTTCGCGCACCTTGATCTGCTCGTCCTTGTCGATCACCACGGCCACGAAGCGGTCGGGCTGGCGCCCCGCCTGGCCCACGCTGGGCAGGGCGATCTGGCTCGGCGTGATCAGCGGCGCGGTGACCATGAAGATGATCAGCAGCACCAGCATCACGTCGATGAAGGGCACCATGTTGATCTCGTTGATGGTGCGGCGGCCCCGGCCGCGGGAGGAGACGGCTGGCATGTCAGTGTCCCGACGGCGTCTGGGTGTGCACGCCGAGGTTGCGCTGCAGGATGTTGGAGAACTCTTCCATGAAGGTCTCCATGGCGTTGGCCACGCGGTCGATGTCGTGCGAGAAGCGGTTGTAGAACACCACCGCCGGGATGGCGGCGAACAGGCCGATGGCGGTGGCCACCAGGGCTTCGGCGATGCCGGGGGCCACCGTGGCCAGGGTCACCTGGGCCAGCGCGGCCAGGCCGGTGAAGGCGTGCATGATGCCCCAGACGGTGCCGAACAGGCCCACATAGGGCGAAACCGAGCCGACCGAGCCGAGGAAGGAGAGGTTGGTTTCCAGGGCATCGAGCTCGCGCTGGAAGCTGGCCCGCATGGCGCGCCGCGCGCCGTCGAGCAGGGCGCCGCTGTCGGTGATGCGGCGCTCGCGCAGCTTCTGGTACTCGCGCATGCCGCTGGCGAAGATGCGTTCCATCGGGCCGCCGTGCTTGGCGTTCTGGGCGGCGGAGGCATACAGGTCGTTGAGGTTGGTGCCCGACCAGAATTCGCGTTCGAAGTCTTCGTTGTAGCTGCGCACGCGCCTCAGGGCGAACACCTTGCGGAAGATGGCGGCCCAGCTCACCACGGAAACCACCACCAGCAGCGCCACGACGGCCTGGACCACCCAGCTCGCGTTGAGCATCAATTGAACGATGGAGAGATCTTGGGTCATGGGTGTTCGGATGCGGTAGGTGGGAAAAAAGTTTCGGTAGGCGGCCGCTCAGGCCGGGCCTTGCAGCGCGCTCTGCACCTGAACCGGGATGCGCTGGGGGCGCAGGCTTTGGGCATCGACCCAGCCGATCCGGATCGTGCCCTCGCACAGCAGCAGGGGGGCCTCGCCAGCCAGCGGGGGCTGCAGGAGCGCGCGCTGCTCGATTGTCAGGGAGGCCCGGCCCGCTTCCCGCACGCGGGCTGTAACCAGAAGCAAATCATCCAGGCGGGCCGGGCGGTGGTATTGCACCTGGGTTTCGCTCACGACGAACATGCCGCCGACCTCGTCGCGCAAGGCCTGCTGTCCCAGGCCCAGGTGGCGCAGCCACTCGGTGCGCGCGCGCTCGAAGAACTTGAGGTAGTTGGCGTAGAAGACGATGCCGCCCGCGTCGGTGTCTTCCCAGTACACGCGCACCGGCCAGGTGAATGGCGCCCCCACGCTCCCCGCTGCGCGTGGTTCGCTGCCCCCCGTGGGGGCTGCCCCCGCCTTGGGGCGGCCCGGCGGCGGGGTCGGCGCTGTGGTGGGGGGCGCGCTCACAGGGCCTGCTCCAGGCGGGCCACGGCTTCCTGGAGCTGGGCCATCGAGTTGGCGGTGGAGAAGCGCAGGTAGCGGCCGGGCTCGGCCTGGCCGAAATCGCGCCCCGGTGTGGTGGCGAGCTGGCAGCGCTTCATGAGTTCGAACGCCAGCGCCCAGCTGCCGCCCTCGTCGGGCCGTGTGCCTTGCGGCGCGATGCCCCAGCGCTCGCACAGGCTGCGCACGTCGGCCCAGGCGTAGAAGGCACCGTCGGGCATCACGGGGACGTTCAGGCCCAGGCGGTTGAGTTCGGGGATGAAAAAGTCGCGCCGGGCCTTGAAGGCGGCGCGGCGGCGCTCGTACTCGGCCAGGCTGTCGGGCTCGAAGCAGGCCAGCGCGGCGTGTTGCGCGATGGTGCTGGCGCAGATGAACAGGTTCTGCGCCAGGCGCTCCACCGCCGGAACAAGGGCGGGCGGCAGCACCAGCCAGCCCAGGCGCCAGCCGGTCATGTTGAAGTACTTCGAGAAGCTGTTGATGCTGATGACCTCGTCGCCGAGGCCATCGGGCAGGCCCAGCGCGCTGTGGCCGTACTCGTCTTCGAAGCTCAGGCCGAGGTAGATCTCGTCCACCAGGGTGATGCCACCGCGGCCACGCACCAAGCGCGCGATGCGTTCGAGCTCTTCGCGGGCGATGCTGGTGCCCGTGGGGTTGGAGGGCGAGGCCAGCAGGACACCGCGCGTGGCGGGGCCCCAGGCGGCTTCGACCTGTTCGGCGCTGAGCTGGAAGCGCTGTTCGGGGCCGGAGGGGATCAGCACCGCGCGGCCTTCGGCGGCCTGCACGAACTGCCGGTTGCACGGGTAGCTCGGGTCGGGCATCAGCACTTCGTCGCCGGCTTCGATGAGCGCCAGGCAGGCCAGCTGCAGCGCGGCCGAGGCGCCGGCGGTGACCACGATGCGAGCCGGGTCGATGCGCAGGCCGAAGCGCGAGGCGTACCAGCCGCTGATGGCTTCACGCAATGGAGGCAGGCCCGTGGCCTGCGTGTACTGGCTGCGGCCGGCATGGATGGCGCGTTCGGCGGCGGCGGTGACCAGCGGCGGTGCGGTGAAGTCGGGTTCACCGATGTTGAGGTAGATCATCGACCGGTCGCCGGCGCCGGCCTGGGCCGCCATGGCGGAGGCGGCCTTGGCCAGCTCCATCACGTAGAACGGTTCGACGCGCTGCGCGCGCTGGGCAATCCTCATGGAGCGGGCTTGCGCGCGGCCGGCGCCGGTGATGCGGCCACTTCCGCGGGGCGCAGCTGCGAGGCCAGCTGGTGCATCACACCATTGACGTATTTGTGGCCGTCGGTGCCGCCGAAGGACTTCGCCAGTTCGATGCACTCGTTGAGCACCACACGCCAGGGCACGTCCAGGCAGTGCTGGAATTCGTAGGCGCCGATCCAGAGCACACCGTGTTCGATCGGCGAGAGTTCCGCCAGCGGGCGGTCCAGGCGCGGCGTGATCAGCGCGTCCAGCGCCGTGGCCTCGGCGATGCAGCCGTGCAGCAGGGCGTCGAAGTGCACGCTGTCGGCCTTGTGGAAGCCGGCCAGGTCGCGCGTGAAGGTGTCGATGTCGATGGCGGCGTTGCGGCCCACCAGGTATTGGTAGATCCCCTGCAGCGCGAATTCGCGGGCGCGGGTGCGGGCGGACTTGTCGGCCGCCTTGCGCGCGGTGCCGCCGCTCTTGGCGGTGGCCGGGGTGGGGGTGTCAGCGGACATGGTGTTCAACCGATCTCTTGCAGCAGGTGCGCCATTTCCACCGCCACGCGGGCCGCATCGCGGCCCTTGTCGGTCTGGCGGGCCACGGCCTGGTCCAGGTTTTCGGTGGTCAGGATGGCGTTGGCAATGGGGATCTGGTAGTCCAGCGAGAGGCGCGTGACACCGGCGCCCGATTCGTTGGCCACCAGTTCGAAGTGGTAGGTCTCGCCGCGGATGATGCAGCCCAGGGCGATCAGCGCGTCGAAGTCGTCGCGCTCGGCCATGGCCTGCAGGGCCACCGGCACTTCCAGCGCGCCGGGCACCTTCACGTGGGCGATGTTCTTGTCCTGCACGCCCAGGGCGAGCAGCTCGGCCAGGCAGGCGTTGAACAAGGCGTCGGTGATGGATTCGTTGAAGCGGGCCTGGACGATGCCGATGCTGAGTTTTCTGCCGTCGAGCACGCTGGGGGTGCCTTTGTCTGCGCCGAACATGTGGGGGTCCGTTTCTTGGGATGGAGGAGGGAAGGGGGAAAAAGGGATCAGCCGTTGCGGCTGAGGTAGCCGGTGATCTCGAGGCCGTAGCCGGTCATGCTGGGCATGCGGCGCGGGTTGCCCATGAGTTGCATGCGGTGCACGCCGCAGTCGCGCAGGATCTGCGCGCCCACGCCGTAGGTGCGCAGGTCCATGCGACCGCGCTCGGGCGCCTGGGCGGAGCGCGCCGTGCCTTCGAACTGGGCCAGCAGCTGGCTGGCGGTTTCACCGCAATTGAGCAGCACGGCCACGCCCGCGCCGGCCTGGGCGATGTGGCGCAGGCTGGCTTCCAGGCTCCAGGAGTGCATGGAGCGGCCGACTTCCAGCGCATCCAGCACCGACAGCGGTTCGTGCACGCGCACGGCCACGCTGTCTTCGGGCTTCCACTCGCCCTTCACCAGGGCCAGGTGCAAGGCGCCGCTGGGCTGGTCGCTGAAGGCCGTGACCTGGAATTCGCCGAAGGCGGTGTTCATGCTGCGCGTGCCCAGCTTCTTCACCAGGCATTCGGTGCGGCTGCGGTGTTCGATCAGGTCGGCGATGGTGCCGATCTTCAGACCATGCTCGGCGGCGAAGACCTGCAGGTCGGGCAGGCGCGCCATGGTGCCGTCGTCCTTCATGATCTCGCAGATCACCGACGCGGGGCTGCAACCGGCCATGGCGGCGAGGTCGCAACCCGCTTCGGTGTGGCCGGCGCGCATGAGCACGCCACCTTCGACCGCTTGCAGGGGAAAGATGTGGCCGGGCTGAACCAGATCGCCGGCCTGCGCGTCGGGCGCCACGGCGGCCTGCACGGTGCGCGCGCGGTCGGCGGCCGAAATGCCGGTGGTGACGCCTTCGGCGGCTTCGATGGAGATGGTGAAGGCCGTGCCCATCTTGGTGCCGTTGCGCGGCACCATGGGCGGCAGGCGCAGGCGCTCGCAGCGCTCGCGCGTGAGGGTGAGGCAGATCAGGCCGCGGCCGAAGCGGGCCATGAAGTTGATCGCTTCAGGCGTGACGTGGTCGGCGGCCAGCACCAGATCACCTTCGTTTTCGCGGTCTTCTTCGTCGACCAGGATGACGATGCGCCCGGCGCGCATGTCGGCGACGATGTCCTCGACCGGCGAGATGGCCACCGGGGCCAGGGTTTCAGGGGCGTTCATGCGGGTTCCTTGGTGGGGTGCGTGCCGGCGCTGAGCATGCGCTCGACATAGCGCGCGACGGTGTCGATTTCGAGATTGACCGTGCTTGCCTCGGCCAGCTCGCCCAATGAAGTGTTGTCCACCGTGTGGGGGATGAGGTTGATGCTGAATTCGCAACCTGCGGCGCTGTCGGCCACCTCGTTGACGGTGAGGCTGACGCCGTTGACCGTGATCGAGCCCTTGTAGGCGAGGTATTTGCCGAGTTCGGTGGGCGCCATCACGCGCAGCTCCCAGCTTTCGCCCACCCGGGCGAAGCGGGTGACCGTGCCCACGCCGTCCACATGGCCCGCGACGATGTGCCCACCCAGCCGGTCATGGGCGCGAAGCGCCTTCTCCAGGTTGATGCGACGGCCCGTTTGCGCCAGGCCGGTGGTGCGGGCCAGCGATTCGGCGGAAATGTCGATCGTGAAGCGGTGCTGGGGCAGGTCCAGCGAGGTGACGGTCATGCAGGCGCCGTTGAGGGCGATGCTGTCGCCCAGACCGACGTCGTCGAGGTAGCCAGGCGGCGCCTCCAGGGTGAGTCGCTTGCCATGGTCCAAAGAGCTGCCCAGGTCGTGGAGGGCGGCGATGCGCCCCACGCCGGTGATGATGCCGGTAAACATCCCGCTATTTTCGCAGGGTTTCGGAAACCGGGCCTGGAGCCCTCTTTGGTGGGCTCTGGCGCTAGCGGTTCCAGCAGGTCTGAGCCGACAAGGGGGCCGTCACGAGCGCCGAGGCGGACTGGGTTCTCAGCCCCGCCTCGCTGAGTTCGAAAACGCCGCATTCGTCCGCGCTTTGCGCGGCGCGCGGGGTGGCTTGCAGCACAAAGGCGCTGGCGTTCAGCGTTTTGAAGCCGACCGTGTACCGATCGCCTTCCACCGCCAGCACGCCGGCGGGAATGGCCGCCCGTGCGGGGTAGGTGCCCTGCGCGGTGGCCGCGCGCTCCAACCATTGGGCGGCCTGCAGCAGGGCGGCCCGGGCGTGGGCCCGGTTTGTTCGCTGCACATGCGAGGTGTATTGCGGCAATGCGATGGTGGCGAGCACGGCGACGATCGCCAGCACGATCATGATTTCGATCAGCGTGAAAGCCCGCTGCGCCAGCGGCCGCCGCACGCCTGGGGAAAGCCGCGTGCTCATTCGAATTCCCGCCAGTCCGCGCGCCGGCCCTCGACCTTGCCGGCTGTCAAGGTCAGCTTCCTGATGCACGTCGCTTTGGCGGGATCGCAGGTCGGGTCGCCCGACGCATTGGAAAGCGACAGCAGGTTGAGGTCACCACCGGATGTGTGGATGCTGGCGAATTCACCGCTGCCAAAGCGCGCGCGCGAGGCGTTGATCATGGACATGGTGGCATCGGTGCTGGCGAATGCCGGCGCTTTGCCAGGCTGCCCCGTGATCATGTTGAGGACGGTGATCGCACCCCCTTCCTGGGCCTGTTCGAACGCGCAGGTTTCTTCGTTGCTGCCCTGCGCAGGGACGGTGGTGGTCACGATCACCTTCTGGCCCTCGAACGGTTGGGGGTTGCTCAACACGCGCTCACCGGCGTCGGGCAGGTCCATGTACCAGCCGCGCGGTGAGCTTGGGTTGGTTCGGGCGTACGCGACCGGCTGGCGGGAGCTGTTGAAAAACAGGGTTGGCAGCTCGGTGCCCGAGGTGCGGCTGGTCACGGCCCCGGTGACGGATTGCTGGACGAGTGCGCTGCGGCCGGGAATCGTGGAGCGCGCGTCCGTGCTCTCGGACAGCCGCCCCTTGTCGACTGTGTATTGGCTGAAGTCCCAGACCGAGTAGATGGTCTGCACTTTCGCACTTGCGCGATCGGCCTCTTCCAGGCTGCGGCCGGTGCCGAACAGGATCTGGACGCCACCCAGCGGATGGGCCATCCACAGCGGTGCCGTGGTGATGGGCTGGAGGTTGGCGGACGAGGCCGCGTCGCGGGCCGTGAAAAGGGGGGTGCAGGAAGCGCTCTTGCAGGGCATGCCACCGCCGCTCCAGTCGCTGACACCCCATTTCGTGGCGTCGGTATCGGTCAGGTTGAATTTCCAGAGGTTGCCTTGCAGGTCGCCGGCGTAGGCCACATCCATCCTGCCGTCGCCGTTGACATCGAGCAGTCGAGGCGCGGACAGGCCATTGCCTTGGTGGGTGGTGGCGTGGGCCACGATGCTGAGCAGTTCCCGTGGTTCGTCCAGGTACTGGATGAGCAGCACCGGGCGCTCGTTGACGCTGTTGACGCCATTGCCCATGACCACCGCCCAGCGGCCGTTGTTGAGCTTGGCGATCTGCTCGCTGCGGCCGCCGTCGATCGCACTCACCACCGGCGGTGCGTAGAGGTGGCCGACGTCCTTGCTCGCCTCGTCGGGAGCGGGGCCGCTGCCCGGAAAGCTCCGGTCCAGCAGAACGCCCGATGGGTTGAAGGAGGAAGTGGCCGCCGTGGTCGCCCGAGGGGTGGTGACGTCCAGCACGAAGTAGCCCCTGCCGCCGCCGCCCAGGGCGCCGACCAGGTAGGTGCGCCAATCGTCGAGCCGGCCTGCGTTGCTGCTGGTGCCATTGCCGCTGATATCGGCATCGCCGGTGAAGGCCTGCCCATCCACGAAGTAGCGGTGGCTGTAGTCGGGCCGCGTGTAGCTGCGCAGGTGGCCGTAGACCCCGGCGGGCACATAGGCCATGAGTTCGCGGCCGTCCTCGGCGCTGAAACCGTGCAGCATGCCATCGTTCGCACCCACGTAGAGCATGGGTGGGCGGTTCGCCTGCGCGGCTCGGAAGTCGGCATGCCCGGGGTGTTCGAATCCCATGCGCACGGGCTGCCGGGTCTGCCAGATGTTCGCGTTGGCAATGTCGCCCAGGCGCGAATCGCGGCGGCGCAGCGTGCCGCCGGGCTTGTCGTTTTCATGGGCACGGTCGCCCCGCAGGTAGTTCAGGCGGCGCTGGCCTTCGGTGTCGCTGTCGCTCCCTTGCAAGGAGGCCTGCTGTGCCTCGTTCAGGTTGTTCCAGCTGAAGACGGCGCCTTCCCTGCCGTTGTGTGTGAGCACCTGCCGTGCATCCGGTGTGCTGGCGTCCAGCAACTGGTGCGCGGACCATGAAGGGGCGCTGCTGATCCCCTGGGTGGAAGCGTTGATGGTGTACGCGCTCAGGTTGCCGCTCCAGCTGCTGGAGTTGAAGCCGGCGACGTAGATGAGCCCGTTGGAGCGCAGGCGGCTGGAGCTGCTCGCGATGCTGACGAGGGGTTGTGACGTCTGATGGAGGATGTCGTCCAGGATGCCCTGGAAGGCGTCGAGCAGCGCTGTGTTGTTGATCGCGGGCACGAAGCGTCCGCGGCTGTTCAAAGCGGCGTGCCACAGCTCCACCTTGCGTTCGTTCTCGCGGGTGAGCCAACTCAGGTTGAACGCACTGTCGCAGGGCCGGTTGTTGTCGGAAAAGACGAGGCAGAACGGTGAAGGCCAACTGGTGTCGCCGTTGATGAGGCCGCCCAGGTTGTTGAAGGTGTTGCCGTTCCAGACTGGCTGCCCCGTCCATCCGGCGGCGTCCTTGAACCCGACGGTGTAAGTGACCATGTGTTGCCAGGTGGCGGGATCGTTGCGCGGGTTCCAGTACGCGTCGAGCTCCGCCGGGTGTTTGTCCGTGCCGAAGTTTTGCCGAGGCCATTGCGTTTTGGGGCTGGGGCGCACGTTGTTGGCCAGGCCCGGCTGAAGATCGCGTGACCAGTAGTAGAAGGCGAGGTCGGACAGGCTGCTCACGTAGGAGGTGCCCCAGTTGTCCCGGTACAGGCGGGTCTGCGGCGATGCCGTGTCGTACTTGACGCCGTCGGGCAGGGTGAGGGAGGTGTTGTCCGTGTTGCCACCCCGGACGATGTACTGGTCGTCGAGGCCCGCCGCATCACGGCTGTTGTAGGGCGCTGTGTTCCAGGCTCCATCCGTCATGAAGATGTGGAAGGACTTCCGGCACGACAGCACAGGGGCCTCCGTCACGCCAGGGTTGGACGCCCACGGACTGTGGACCCCGAGATCGGTGCGGCTCAGGTACTTTCCCGCTTCGTCGATCATGAGATGCGAAGGCGTCTGGTTGTTCGGGGTCAAGCGGTCCACCCAGTTCAAGAAGTTGATGCGGTGGATGACCGTGCGCAGGCGCGTGCCCGTGGAGAAGCAGATCAGCTGGCCACTCAGTTCGTCCATGCCTGCGGGGAAGGCCGCGAAACGCTGGCCTATGGCGGTGACCTGGCCGTACCGGTTGATGGTGATGTACTGCGGGCTGCCGCCACCCTTCGCCTTGACGAGGCGGATGCCGGTGGGAAGCGCAACGGACTGCAGCTCGGCCTCGGCCGGGTCCGGCAGTTGATTGCCATTGAGATCGACGAACACGCGCCACCCACAATCCCAATCGGCGGTGGTGGGCAAGGCCACGTCGCACGAGGTTTGGCGCTGGATCAAGATGTCTTGGCCCAGGCGCATGGCGTCCACCCGGGCCAGCTGGACCGACGCCATGAATTCGTCCACGGCCGCATTCACGCGGTACTGGCGGGCGATACCGGCAAACGACGGAATGGCGATCGATGCCAGGACCGCCAGCACCGCGATCACCACCAGCAGTTCGATCAGGGAGACGCCCAGAGGCCTATTCGGTCCAGCGATGAAGAGATGCCGCGCTTTTTGCATGGCGGCACTCTATCAGCCAAAAATACAACTAAAGCACCATATGGATGAGCGGCGGAATTCAGTGGATAGTTGCGTTGTATGACTTTTTGTATCTTCGTGGTGATCGATCAGGTCGCAGAGGGCAGGAGGAAGGCATCGCGGCCTTGCACCCGTGCCAGGATGCGCAGATCGGTGCCCACCGGATCCACCGACACATAGCGGAGCAGAGGGCCTTCCGTCAGCTGCTGCAGCGGTCCGAAGTCGGCCAGGCTGGCGCCACGCCCAAGCAGTTGAGGCGCCTGGTAGAGCAGCATCTCGTCGACCAGGCCCTCGCGCACGAACGAGCCATTGAGCTTGTGACCGGCCTCGATGTGCAGCTCATTCACCTCGCGTCGGGCCAGATCGGCGAGCATGCCGGGCAGATCCACCTTGCCGTTGGCACCCGGCATGTGGACCAGGGTCGCGCCCAAGCGCTGCAAGGCGCTTTCCTTGTCGGCGTCGCGGCTGGCGTGATAGATCCAGATCTGACGTGCCTGGCCGTTGGCGGGCGTCTGGAAGAGGCGCGCGGCCGGTGGCGTTTGCAGGCGGCTGTCGATCACCACCAGATGCGGTTGGCGAGGGGTGTCCACGAGGCGGACGTCCAGCAGGGGATCGTCCTCCAGCACCGTGCCGATGCCCGTGAGCACCGCACAGGCACGGGCGCGCCAGGCATGGCCGTCCGCGCGCGCGGCCTCGCCCGTGATCCATTGGCTGGTACCGTTGTCCAGCGCGGTGATACCGTCAAGCGACGCAGCGGCCTTCATGCGCACCCACGGTGTGCGACGGATCATGCGGCTGAAGAATCCGATGTTGAGTTCGCGCGAGCTGTGCGCATGCTCGTCATGAGGAGTCAGCACATCGACCACCATACCGGCGGCGCGCAAGCGTTCCAGACCCTGACCAGCCACGCGGGGATTGGGGTCTTCGGCGAACACCACGACCCGTGCCATGCCGGCTGCAATCAGCGCATCACAACAGGGTGGCGTGCGGCCATGGTGAGAGCAGGGTTCGAGGGACACGTACGCGGTGGCACCTTGCACGGAGCTGCCCCGCGCAAGGGCATCGCGCAGGGCCATTACCTCGGCATGTGGTCCTCCGGCCTGTTGTGTGAATCCTTCGCCCAGCAGGCGGCCCCCGTCGTCGGTGATGACACAACCCACACGGGGGTTCGGATTGGACAGGCGCAAGGCCTGTTCAGACAGGCCGCGGACACGCTGGAGCAGCGCCGCGTCGTGAGCAGGCATCGGTGTATGAGCCTCCGGTGAAGCTGGAAAAAGCAGCGAGCGGGGCGTCAGGAGCCCTTGAAGCATTCTGTCGCCGTGGTGCCCGCGGCATTGTTGCTAATGGCACGTGCCCCGGTGTGCGTGACGGTCAGGTCTCCGCAACGGTCATTCGCCATGGTATTGGCGCGGGTGGCGCGCAGGGTGTAGCTGGTGGCATCCGTGGCCGTGTCGACGATCTCACCATCCTCCACCAGACCGATGTTGTAGGCAGCGGCGCCCTCGCGCGGCGATCGGGCCAGGGCCGCAGGCAGGGCGGCGCCCACGAAGGTGTCGCGGGCGCTGTAGTAGCGCTTCATGTACTGATCCACCTCCGTCAGGGCGCGTTGCACATCGGCGCGGCGTGACGCGTTCACGTATTCCGTGTAGGACGGGTAGGCCAGCGCGCCCAGGATGCCGATGATGGCGATCACGATCATGAGCTCAATCAGGGTGAAACCACCCTGCAGGGTGGCGCGTGGGAACGGTGAGGGGCGTCGTGAGGTTGGGGACATGTTGAAGGCTCGCTCAATTGGATGGTGGGCGGCTCAGCTGGTACTGGCTGCGGCTCCAGCCGGGCACTTCACACGCCACGCCGGCCGTTAGCGCACCGGATTCGGTGCCGATCAGCTTGGCGATCAGTGGGGTGCAAGGCTTGGATTCTGGATCGGATTCACCGGACGAGCTGTCGGGCGCGAAGCGCTGGCGCAGGCTGTCGGTCAACGAGGTGGAGCGGATGATGTCGGCCACTGACATGCCGCGGGCATAACCACCACCACTGACCAGCACCACCGACACGTTGTCCAGGCGCCCGTCGTTGTTGATGTCGAAGGAGCGGGTGGATGCTCCGTTGATCGCGTTCAGGGCATAGATGTAGTTGGCAGGCAGGTTCGATACCGTGCACATCTCCGCTTGCGGATTGGCCGGCTGGCTCAGCACGGTGGTGGTGATGAGCACGCTGGTGCCGAGGTTGCGGATCTGGTCGATCGAGCGCTCGCCGAGGTGGGTGCGCCCCAAGGGCATGGTCCATCCTCGATGAACGGCCCAGTCGATCGCGTTGCGCGTGGCCTGGAAATAGGTGGTGCCACCCACCACCTGCGCGGTACCCTGCAACACGGTTTGCTGCAGCAGTTCGCTCGGGACGACCGTGGTGAACGGTGTGACGTCGGCCGATCCGATGTGGGTGGGGTCCCAGATGCCGTAGATGGCTTCGTTCGTGGCCGTGTCGCCCAGGTCGCTGTCGGCCAGCAGCATGCCGGTGGCCACCACCACGATCGTGCCGCCCTCGGGGTGCGCCTGCCAGGCTGGCGAGCCATAGATGGGCCGGTGGTTGGCGGTGGTGAAGATCGGCCTGCCGTACGACACCGCCCAGGTGGCTGGCGCGCCTTTGAGGTCGAAGCGCCACAGGTTGCCGTTCGCATCGCCCGCGTAGGCCGCGACGATGCGTTTGTTGGCATTGCGCACCAGGGTCACGCCGCTCAGGCCCCGCCCGGCAGAATAGGCGCTGGGCAGGGGAATGGTGCGCAGCTTGGCGCCGGTCATCGCATTGAGGATCACTAGGCCGGCCTTGGAGCCATTGGTCAACCCGTTGTAGTGCCCGTTGTTGGCGACCACGATCCAGTCGCCGCTGGCCGTCTGCCCGCTACGCAACGGGTTGGTGATGTAGCCCATGGAAACGTCGGCGTCGTTGATCCTGTCGGGGCCAGATTCCCACATAAAGTCGGCCTGCCCGGGTGTGCGATTGGCGGGTGTAGCGGTGTTCAGGGGCGAACGCACCGCGTACACCAGCGGCTCGCCCCGGCCACCGGTGCCCACGGCCATGTGGTTCCAGCGAGTGCCGTCGTAGATGTCGTGCTCGCTCAGGGGGCCATCCAGCGTGTACTCGAAGTTGTAGTCGGCGTTCGCATAGTTCAGCATGCGCCGCAGGCTGCGCCGTGGCATGTAAGCCGCCAGCTCACGTCCGGTTTGGGCATTCAGGGCGTGCATCATGCCGGCGTTGGTCGCCACGAAGAGGGACGCCGGCAAGCTGCGCTTCGCGTCGGCAAAGGCTAGGTAGGAGGCCTTGCCGTCCACCGTGCTGCTCAAGTCGTAGGCGAAATCGCGGTCACCACCCATGAAGATGGACGGTGGGTTCACCATCGCGCCGAGTTTGCTAGAGCGCTGGCGGAACAGCACGCCCTGGGCATCGGTCACAGGATCAAGACCGCGCAAGTAGTTGATGAAGCGGGCGTCCGTGGGAATGCGGCTGGCGGCGGGAACGCTGGCGGGTTTCAAAGCGGCTTGCACATCCGCCGGCAGGGCGTTCAAGGCGCCACTGAAGCTGCGCGGCGTGGTGTCGCCGGTGATGGTGAAGACGTTGCGCGTGTCGGCCGCGCCAATCAGATCGGAGGCGTTCCAGCGTGTGCTCACCACATTGCCATTCGCGTCGAGTTCCTGCGCCGATATCTCGCCGCTGTTGTCCAGCGTGCGGTAGCTCACGCTGTACTTCAGGCTGCCCGCGATGGTAGACAAATCGCTGCCGCCGCTGACCGCGACACCGGCATCGCGGCCCGAGGAGCTGAGAATTTCGGAAATGATGGTGTCGAAGATCGAGCGGACGTCATCGGCCGAGCGGGCGCTGAAGCCCTTGCCGCCACCCGTATAGCCGGCCTGGATGAAGTCGTTCACGCGGTCCTGGTCGGTGCCGCTGTTGTCGAGGTTGCCGGTCGCCCAGGAGGGCTTGGTGGCGGCTGCGTAGCCGCTGGTGGCGTACTGCGACTGGTAGGTCTTGATCTGGTCGAACGTCAGGCCCGACGAGGCACCCGGGACTTCGCCCGAAGGCCGGATCAGGTAGCCCACCGTGTAGGTGGTCATGTTCTGCCAGAAGGTGGGCTGGCCGGCGCGCGTCTGCACATTGTTGGCCAGGTCCTGGCGCAGGTCGAGGTGCCAGAAGTAGTTCGCCGTAAGATCGGCCAAGCCGCCGGTGCCGGTGCTCGGGAACGGCGTGTAGGCCCGCCGCCCGGCCACGGTATTCACACCGTTGCGCAGGTACTGGAAGGACTCGACGGTGTTGTCGATCAGGGTTCGGCTGAACGACGGGCCGTCGGTGTTGTCGTAGTCGGTGCCGGAGATGTTGGACGTTCCGCTGTTCCAGGCGCCGTCCGAGAACAGCAGGTTGAACGAACGCCGGCAACTCATCTCGGGGTTGGTCGTCGAAGCCGCGGCGCCCGGGTTGGTGGACCACGGGTTTTCCGTGGCGCCCGTGCCCACGCTATAGTAGCTGGCCACCTTGGCCACGGCGTTGTGCAGCGGTGTGCCGCCGTAGGGCGCGTTGCTGCGGTTGCCGGTGGCATTGAAGGCGGCATCGGCACCGTTGTTGGAGTTGCGGTTCTGCGTGCCGTCCTGGTCGTACAGCCAGGTGTAGATGCGCTGGGTGTCCGCTGTGCCCAGTTCGTGCGGGCGAACGCCGCGCAGCAGGCTGAGGTTGTCGGTGGTGACGCCCGGCGTCTGATCGATGGCGCTGATGGTGGAGTTGTTGCGGCGGTTGATCGAGAGGTAACCCAGGCGCAGGTTGCGGTTGTAGTTCGTGTTGGCGATCGCTTGGCCGATGGCGGTGGCGACGGCGGGCGCACGGAACGCGTAGTATCGGTACCAGTTCATGATATTGGCCACTTCCTGCGCGTTCGAGCAGGTGTTGGCATTGGCATTGCCTGCGCAGTCGGTCCGGCTGTGACCGGCGGGCAGGGTCACGTTGCCCGAGACGTTGCGCCGCACCGTCACGTCGGTCCATGCACCGGGGGCGCAGCCCCACTGCAGGCCATCATGGGTGATCACATTGGAGCAGTAGGAGTAGGTGAAGCCTGGGGTCGTCGTCGTCGTGCTGGAGTAGGTGATGTGCTGGGGGATGCGCACAGCCGAGGAGATGTCGTAGATCGAGTTGTAGCCGGTGACCGAGGGGTTAGCTGCGTACATCGAGTGGTGGGTGCGGATCTCGTTGCCGTTGCGATAGACCGTGTAGCGAAAGCCCGTGCTCGCCTGGTTGGAGATCCAGGCCACGCCATCTTGCGGCACGAGCGCGGCGCCACTAGCGCTCACGCGGGGGGCATAGGTCGTGCGGGGGTTGTAGTACACCGGGTTGACATCGGCCGAGCGTTGCGAGGACCAGGCGCCGGACACTTTACGTGGGGGGGTGTACGGATCCGACAGGTTTGTGTAGGAATAGGTGCCGTTGCTGTTCTGGAGGATGCAGCGGTTGTTGTTGTAAAAATCGGCAGTACCTCCCAGCACCCAACTGCCCGTGAGTTCGCTCCAGTGGTTGGCGCGGCATTTTTTCAACTCGAACTCGTTGTTGCTGTCTGTCAGAACACCGTAGGTCTCGTGGTAGCTGAACGACATGGAGCCCGAGTTGTCCAGGCTGATCATCAGGTTGGGTTTGGCGCCTGACTGGCTGGCGAGCAGGGGAGTCTGACTGGGCTGCGCCTGCACCGGCGGGGTGGCGAGCAGGCCCGTGAGCGCCAGTGCAGCGAGCAGCCGCTGCAGGGTGCTTTTCGGAAAAATGGAGTCAAACATGGATCGGCCTCGCGGTCTATTGCTCTGATCAAAACTCACTGGTTGCCTCCGCTGGCGGACTTGGTCGGCACACTGGGTGAGAGAACCGACTGCAGCCAGATTTCCGACCCCCGTACCAACTGGTCGTTGTCATCCACCGCCGCGTCGTTCGACAGCCCTCGAGAGGTGACGAGAAAGCGACCCTGGGTCATGGCTTGAATGAGACAGCTGGGGTAGTTGGTGGCCGATACCTGCGCTTCCGTCTGCACCGCGCTGTTGAACTCGGGCGTGTAGGTGATGAGATTGGCCGCGCCGCTGGCCCAGTTGGCCCGGGTGTTCCACGCGCCTGCGGCGATGTTGGTTGGGTCGAGTTCGGTGGTCACGACCTTACCTTCGAGCGCGCCATGGATGGCGCCTTCGTTGCTGGCAAGGTCGACCACCACCGCCTCGCAGAAACGCAGCGCCGCTTCCGCGGACTGGCGCGCCACCTGGGTGGTGCGCATATTGTTCGAGAACTGCTCATGGGTGGCCGAATTGCGGGCCGCCAGGAGACCCGCCAGCGAGATGATCACCAGCATGATGAGCGCCATCGGCAGCACGATGCCGCGCTCGCGGCGCGCACGGAGGAAGCGCAGGGCAGGGGGATGAAGCGCGGTGGCGTGGGACATGGAGTGGCAACCTAAGGGTGGAATGGGATCATTCGTCCCCCGTGAGGTAAGCCCAGGGGTTGCGCACGGAACCATCCGGGTTCAAGGTGTAGCCGGCCGGCACAGCAGGCCGCATGTTTCTCAGCTGCACGGTGGTGTGGTAAGCCCGGCGCAGGAAACCGTCGTCATTACCGTCCTGCCGCACACCATTGCAATCCACGTAGCTGCCCAGCTCCGCACGGCCAGAGCCGCCGGCGGGAACGGGCTGGCTGGTGCGCACCAGCAGGCAGATGCGCACGCCGGCCACGCGCGACCAGTTGTCCAGGGTGGCACCGAGCACGGCGTCGGCGGCGTCCACATAGCCGGTGATCTGATGTGGCATGGGCTCGTCGTTGACGGGCGCGGCAGTGACCGCGTAGGTGATCTGCATGTCCTCGACGTTGGGCACGAGCGGCGTGGCCACATCGAATCCGCCCCCTGGCGTGGAGCCGTCCTTACCCTTGCAGAACAGGGTGGGAATGTTGTCGTTGGTGTCGTCCTGAGCGATGTAGTAGCGGTTGTCGGCGAGCGGAATCACCACACCAGCGCCGATGTCCCAGGCGGTGATGCCGTTGAAGCTGCAGTTGGTGGGCAAGCCGGCGGCCGTGGGCTGGGTATTGAGCGCGGACGCTTCGTAACGGACCGCGAGCGCGTCGGGGCCGTCATCGTCGGCATTGCACGTCATGGCATCGAAATTTGAGTTCGAGGCGTTGTCGTCGAATCCGCCGTCACAACCCCGAACGCCCATGCCCTGGAAATTGCGGTTGCCCGCAGCAGCAAAGCCGGAATAGCCGGCGAGGCGGATTTGCTGTTGAAGCATCTCCAGCGCCAGGCTGGCGTCTTCGTTCATCTGCGACTCCAGGGTGCTGCCTCGGGAACTGCTCGAGGTGGCCACGTAGATGGCGGCCACGGCGCCGATCAGGAAGAGCCCGATGGTCATGGCCACCAAGAGTTCGACCAGGCTCATGCCGCGCTGGCGGCGCGCGGGTGCCATGCGCAGGGGTGTTGTGCGGCGCGCAAACGGCTTCATAGCCCCACCTTGAAGTACATGCAGCTATAAATGGCCTTCTCGTCGTTGCCTAGGTCGCTGGGGCAGTTGAACTGGCCCGCCACGAACAGACTGTCCTGGAGCGATGTGCGCGGTTCCTGCCACAGGAGCCAGACATCCAGGTTGCGTGCGTTGACCGTGATGTTGGAGGCCACGATCGCCCTTCCTTGAGGGAGGCGGTCCGCCACGGTGCGCTGGAATAATGCGCGGTCGTACGCGGCCACGTTCTGCGCGGCGGTCAACGGGGCGGCCTCATCGGCATTCAGGGCAGCTTTCGCGGTGGTGATGTCCTCGGTCGAGGGCACAGCGTCGGCGAGCTCGATGGCGTAGTTTCCCAAGTCGTAGCCGTACACGTTGAGCCGTGCACGATCCGCGTAGTCGTTGACCAAGTTCAGACCGGTCAGGCGCAACTGGGCCGCCTTGTTGTAGCCGAAGGTCGCGGCCGAAATGCCACCGATGCCGAGCAAGCCCAGCGAAATGATGAGCAGGGCCACGAGGATTTCGACCATGCTGGCGCCCTGGTTGACACGCTTGGATCCGTGGCGGCGGCGAAAGGAGGTTGCGAAGCCTATGTGCATCTTCAGGCTTCCTGATCTTTGGCTTTGACGTGGGTGCGGCCGATGCGGTTCACGCTCACCTCATTCATCTTGAGGGCATTGCTTCCAGCGGGAATGACCTGCAGGCGGGTGGCGCCAGATGCCAACAAGCCATTGGGCAGGAAGGCGAGGCTCTGGACGTCGTCCGATGCCTGCATGCTGGTCAGTCCGGTGGCCGCGCCGCGCGATGCCAGGACGGTTTCGCCGTCGTCATGGCTGCCGTCGCCATTGGCGTCCACGAACACGATCCAGCCGGTGCTCCATTCATTGCTGTCGGCGCAGTCGGCGCCATCGGTGCTGCTGCACATCACCACGCGCCGGGACGTCTTGATTGCCTCCGAGCGGGCCAGGTGAACGTGGGCAGTGAAGGCCTTGGTGGCGCTGTCGCGCTGCCACTCCCGCAGCTGGTTGGTAAAGCTCGGGATGGCCAACACGACCAGGATGGCCGAAAGCGCCAGCGTGACAATGAGCTCCACGAGCGTGAAACCTCGCTGGGAGCCTGCGCGCATAGGGAGAGGGCAACGGATGTGCATGTGCATCAAAGTGATACTCCAATGCAGAATGTAACGAGGGCCAACGTCTTCCCTCGCCGATTCCTGACGTGCGGCAGTTTTGCGACCATCGAGGGAAGAAAACGCCTGAATTTGGGCGGTTCTCCCCTCGGGGCAGGCCTCGGGGAGTCGATGTGGGTCGCCGATCAGCGCCGGACTTCGTCCACCAGAGCCCTGAATTCGTCGATGTCCTCGAAGCTCCGGTACACGCTGGCGAACCGGATGTAAGCCACCTTGTCGAGCTTCTTGAGTTCCCGCATCACCATCTCGCCCAGCCGGGCGGCGGGCACTTCGCGGGCACCCAGGTTCAGCAGCTTTTCCTCGATGCGCTCGATGGCCGCGTCGACCTGTTCGGTGCTGACCGGCCGCTTGCGCAGGGCCAGCGCGAACGAGGCTCGCAGCTTGGCTGGCACGTAGTCCACCCGGCGGCCGTCCTTCTTGACGACGGCCGGGAAGCTCACTTCCGGCCGTTCGTAGGTGGTGAACCGCTTCTCGCAGTGGCCACACTGGCGGCGGCGTCGGATGAAATCCGCGTCTTCCGAGACGCGGGTTTCGACCACCTGGGTTTCAAGATGGCCGCAGAACGGGCATTTCATGCGGAGGGCACTCCCGTTGTACGGCCTGAGAGCATCACTTGTAGACCGGGAAGCGGGCGGTCAGGGCGTTGACCTTGGCGCGCACGGCGTCGATGTTGGCCGGGTCGCGTGGATTGTCGAGCACGTCGGCAATCAGGTTGGCGGTCAGTCGCGCTTCGTCGTCCTTGAAGCCCCGGGTGGTCATCGCCGGCGTGCCAATGCGCACGCCGCTGGTGACCATGGGCTTTTCCGGGTCGTTGGGGATGGCGTTCTTGTTGATCGTCATGTGCGCGCTGCCCAGCACCGCTTCGGCTTCCTTGCCGGTGATGCCCTTGGCGCGCAGATCGACCAGCATCACGTGGCTCTCGGTGCGGCCGCTGACGATGCGCAGGCCACGCGAGGTCAGTGTTTCGGCGACGATGCTGGCATTTGTCAGCACTTGTTGCTGGTAGGCGGTGAAATCGGGTGAAAGCGCTTCCTTGAAAGCAACGGCCTTGGCCGCGATGACGTGCATCAGCGGGCCACCCTGCAGGCCCGGGAAGATCGCGCTGTTGAGGGCCTTTTCGTGTTGGGCCTTCATCAGGATGATGCCGCCGCGCGGGCCGCGCAGGCTCTTGTGGGTGGTGGAGGTCACCACATCGGCGTGGGGAACCGGGTTGGGGTAGACACCCGCGGCGATCAGGCCGGCGTAGTGGGCCATGTCCACCATGAAGATGGCGCCGACGTCCCTGGCCACATTGGCGAAGCGCTCGAAGTCGATGCGCAGGCTGTAGGCCGAGGCGCCCGCGATGATCAGCTTGGGCTTGGTCTCGTGTGCCTTGCGCTCCATGGCGTCGTAGTCGATCTCTTCCTTGTCGTTGAGACCGTAGGAGACCACGTTGAACCATTTGCCGCTCATGTTGAGCGCCATGCCGTGGGTGAGGTGGCCGCCTTCGGCCAGGCTCATGCCCATGATGGTGTCGCCGGGCTTGAGGAAGGCCAGAAAGACGGCTTCGTTGGCGGAGGCGCCGCAGTGCGGCTGCACGTTGGCGGCTTCGGCGCCGAAGAGCTGCTTGACGCGGTCGATTGCGAGCTGCTCGGCCACGTCCACGTACTCGCAGCCGCCGTAATAGCGCTTGCCGGGATAGCCTTCGGCGTACTTGTTCGTGAGTTGCGTGCCTTGTGCGGCCATCACGGCCGGCGAGGCGTAGTTCTCGCTGGCGATCAGCTCGATGTGGTGTTCCTGGCGGGCGTTCTCGGCCTGGATGGCGGCAAACAGCTCGGGGTCGGTTTGCTGGATGAGGATGTTGCGGTCGTACATGGCAGTCCTTCAAGACGTGGAACCTTGCGCGGTGACAAGGGCTGCCCAGGCGAACGGCTGAACACCCGAACCCCTTGAGGCCGGGCGGTACGCTTCCCAGTGGTTGTCCCTGAAGACGATCACAGATCGGGCAGGGGGGCCACGTCAGCGGCAGCCGCCGACGCAGATGTGTCGGGGTGCGCGCCTATCGCCAGTTGCGTACCCGGCTAGTTTAGCCGAGGCCGAGAGGCCGGTTGGCGAGGTCAGGAACGGGTGAGCGGCGCGCCAGGGGGGAGTGCGTTCGGCGCGGCCGGGCCCTCGGCCTCGATTTCGGCTGCCGGGGCGGCCACCGGGGCCGGCGTGACGGGCGCCACCACCGTGGTCGGGCGCGCTTGTGGCACATAGCGCTGCATCGGCTTGCCCAGCGCCACGCTCTGGATCCGCATGTGCTCGGCCATCACCTTGTCGATGTACCAGTTGCCGTCCGTGGTCACCGCACCGACGTACAGGCGCAAACCACCCTCGACCGAGCCGGCGCGCTTGACCGCGTCCTGCAGCACGCGCGCCCCCACCCGGAGGTTGGACACCGGATCGAACGCGGCCAGCTGCCCGCCGAAGTCGTTGTACTTGTCGGTATGAACGCGGGTCAGCACTTGCATCAGGCCTTGCGCGCCCACCGGGCTCTGCGCAAACGGATTGAAGCGGGACTCGATCGCCATCACGGCCAGGATGAGCGTGGGATCGAGTTTGGCTTTCTCGCCCACCTCGAAGGCCTCCGCCACCAGCGCGCTCAGGGGCTCGGGCGCCACGCGGTACTTGCGGCTGAGCCAGTAGGTCACATTGGCCTGCTGCTTGGGCAGGTCGCCGGGTTGAGCAGCGGTCACGCGGTCGACCGCGCTGGGCTCGGCGGCGTACACCGCATCCACGCTGGCGGCTTCCTGGCGTTCCAGCAGCCAGCCGAGCAGTTGCTCTTCTGCGCTGGCGCGCAGATCCGCACGGGCACTCAGGGTGATCAGTGCCACGGCCGCCAGGGTGCCCAGCAGGGCCAAGCTGTTGTGGGTGATGTCGAAGAAGCCCTGGTAGGCGTCGCCAACAGCGGTTTTGAAGGATGCCACGGCACCTGAGGTGCTCTTGGGTGGCGTTGCGTCTTGCGCGGTCATGTCATCGCTCCTTTCTGCGCCGGCCTCGCTCGTGGGAGCTGGGCCGACTGGATTGGTCGCCATCGACGGCCCTATCCAGAGGGTGGAGCGGTCGAGTTAGCCTGGGTGGCAGCGGTTCGGGTTTACCCTTCGGCGGGCAAAGCTGGCGCATCCTATGGGCTTATTAATATCGAGTCAATGTTTATGAATCGATTCAAGCCTACTTTTTGATATAAACAAGTGTGAGTAAACGTAAGCAAAAGGGCTTTGCTAGCGGGAAGCCTTGAGCCTGCAAGGCTTGCGGGTGGATGTCGCGCCGACGACCGTTTGTCGGGCAGCGACCACCTTTCATGTTCCAAAACGTGATTTTGGGGTCGTCAAATGGTCGTTTCGGGCGCGATTGAAAATCTGCATGGAGAACGGGCCATGCGGCCTTGATCCGGGGCGGCAAGGGGAGTAACCTGCAGTGGCCTGTCTGAAGACTGGCATCAGCTGACGACGCGGCGAACCGCAAGTCAGCTTCCAACGGGAGCAATCTGTTGCTTCCAGGCTGGAGAGACATCCAACTCCCTCCGCCAAAACCGACGGCATGAGCATCTAGCCCGCCGTCAACCCCGGCAGGCCCCGCTTGCCGGGGTTTCTTGTTTCTGGGGGACTCTATATAGGTGTGCGCTGCCGCATCCCCTCAGTTCGACGACACTCGTGGATCCGTTGGTTAGCGAACGCACGAATGAACAGCTTTTTTCCCCAGTGGTCCCAAGGTCGGTGGGCTCGGCGCCTGATGCTGGGTCTGCTGGGGCTCCTTCTGCTCTGGCTGGTGACCTGGATGGGCATGCCGCCCTTGCTGAAATGGCAATTGGCCAAGCAGGCCACGGCCGCGCTGGGACGCCAGGTGACGGTGGAACGGGTTGATTTCCAGCCGTGGTCGCTGGAAGTGGCCATCGAGGGGTTGCGCGTGGCCGATGCCACAGGCGAGGGCGAGCAGTTCACGCTGGATCGCCTCTATGCCAACGCCGAGCTGCAGTCGCTGTTTCGGCTCGCGCCGGTGCTCGATGCCCTGGTGCTGGAGCAGCCCAAGTTGAAGCTGCGCCACCTGGGTGAAGGGCGGTACGACGTGGACGACGTGCTGCAGCGCTTGCGCCCGAAAGACGATGAGCCCCCGTCCGACCCAGCGCAGTTCGCCCTGTTCAACATCAACCTGTCCGGGGGCGAACTCACGTTCGTCGACGACAGCGTGGGCGTTACGCACCAGCTGAGCGGCTTGTCGGTGGGCGTGCCCTTCCTGAGCAACCTGCCGTCCCGACGGGATGTGGTGACCCAGCCCAAGCTGGCTTTCGTGCTCAATGGGAGCGCTTTCGATTCGAGCGCCAGCACCACGCCGTTCGCCCAGACCCGGGACACCGATGCCAGCGTGGACATTCCCACCCTGGATCTCGCGCCTTACCTGCCCTACTGGCCGGCGACTTGGCCCGTCAAGCCCGAAGCCGGTGTGCTCCAGCTCGCGCTCAAGCTGGCATTCGAACAGCAGGACACGCCGCGCCTCTCCCTCTCCGGCACGGCTGCCCTGTCGGATCTGCGCGTCGTTGAGCGAACCGGGCCGTCCACCACGGCCGAACTGCTGGCCTGGGAACGCCTGGGCGTGACGCTCAATCGGGTGGAGCCGCTGGCGGGTCAGGTGGATCTGGCCGCCATTGACTGGACGTCGCCCACGGTGTCGATCTCGCGCGATGCGGCTGGGTTGCTCAACTTGCAACGTGCGGCGCAAGCCTGGGCCGACCAGTCCCGACGTGCTGCATCTCCTCCCGCCCCTGCGCCCGTGGCACCGGGCGCATCCACCGCGCCCGCCTCGCCGTGGAAAGTGAGTGTGGCGCGCCTGAACCTGGAGGGCGGTACCGTGCGATGGCGCGATGCCGGCACCAAGCCGGCCGCTCAGCTGGCGCTGGAGGCCTTGAGCGTGCAGGCCCAGGCGCTGAGTTGGCCGATGCAGGCACCGGTGCCCTTCGAGGTGTCCGCGCGCCTGGGCCAGACGCCGCTGTCGCTCAAGGGCACGGCCACCGACGCCGAGGCCAAGGCGAAGGTCTCGGTGGGCGAACTGCCCTTGTCGACGTTCGCGCCCTACGCCGCCGGCGTGCTGACGCACGAACTCGACGGGCGGCTCGCCGCCGACCTCGATGTGGAATGGCGGGCGGCCAAGGCCGATCAGCCCATGGGGCTGCTGGTCAACGCTTCCCGGCTCGAGCTGAGCGAGGTGCACCTGGGGACGGCTCGTCAGCCACAGGTCAGCCTGCGCCGCCTCCAGGTGCAGGACGCGCGCGTGGATCTGGCCAGCAGCACCGTGGCCGTGGGCAAGGTCGTGCTTGATCGGCCACAGGTGCGCGCGCAGCGCGACAAGGCGGGGCGCTGGATGGTGGATGGCTGGATGAAGGCATCGGAGGCGCCCGCTGCAGCACCCCCGTCGAAACCGGCCGAGCCCTCCCCGTGGCAGCTGACGCTGGCCGACGTGCAGATCGATGCGGGCGCCGTCGCGCTCGAAGACCTCGCGCTGGCGCGCCCGGTCAGGCTCGACCTCAGTCAGATCAAGATGCAGGTCAAGAACCTGCAGCCCATGGCTCGCAGCCAGCCCGACATGCCGGTCTCCCTGCAGCTGCGCATGGGCGCGGCGCGAGGCAACCGCGCCGAGCCCGGCCGGCTCGCCCTCGACGGCGCGCTGCGCCTGCCCGGCAAGGGCGAGCGCGACGCCGACAGCCTGCGCACCCAGCTGAAGGTGCAAGCGGACAAGCTGCCGCTGCATGCCCTGGAGCCGTATTTCGGCGACCGCCTGAACCTGGACCTGCTGCGCGCGGACACCAGCTACCGTGGCACGGTCGAGGCGGCATTGCCCCCGGCGGGTTTGCGGTTGACGGTCGCCGGCAACGTGGGGCTGGACGATTTCGCCGCCAACACGCTGTCGCCGGCCGAAGAGCTGTTGGCCTGGAAGTCCCTGCAGGTGCGGGGTCTGCGGCTCGCCATGGCGCCCGGACAGGTCACCCGGGTGGCGGTGCAGGAGACCGTGCTCAGCGACTACTTTGCCCGCGTGATCATCGACGAGGCGGGGCGCATCAACCTGCAAGGCCTCGTGAAACACGATGAGGCGGCGCCCGCGCCCACGGGCGCCGCCGCGCCGGCGGCCACCGCTCCGCCACCGCCACCGCCGCCTCCTGCAAACGCGAGCGCCGTGCCCGACCCGGACATCCGTTTCGGGCCGATCAGTCTGGTCAATGGCCGCGTGCTGTTCTCCGACCGTTTCATCAAGCCCAACTATTCCGCCAACCTCAGTGAACTCACCGGCAGCCTGAGCGCTTTCGCCAGCGTGCCGCCGGGCGGCGCGCCACAGATGGCCGACCTGACATTGCGCGGGCGCGCCGAGGGCACGGCGGCGCTGGAGATCGATGGCAAGCTCAACCCGCTGGCCCAGCCACTGGCACTCGACATCCGCGCGCTGGTGCGCAACCTGGAGTTGCCGCCGCTGTCGCCTTACACCGTGAAGTACGCCGGCTATGGCATCGAGCGCGGCAAGCTCAGCATGGACGTGGCCTACAAGATCGAGCCCAACGGCCAGCTGACGGCCAGCAACCAGATCATCCTCAATCAGCTCAGTTTCGGCGACCGCGTGGCCGGGAGCGAGGCGCCCAACCTGCCGGTGAAGCTGGCCGTGGCCTTGCTGGCCGACCGCAACGGGGTGATCGACATCAACCTGCCGGTCAGCGGCTCGCTCAACGACCCGCAGTTCAAGCTGGCGCCCCTCATCTTCCGGCTCATCTTCAACCTGATCGGCAAGGCCATCACCTCACCGTTCTCCCTGATCGCCGGGGCTTTCGGCGGGGGCGGGGAGGAAATGAGCCAGGTGGTCTTCACACCGGGCAGCAAGGCGCTGGACGGTGAGGCCCGGCAGCGGCTGGACGCTGTGGCCAAGGCCCTGGCCGATCGGCCGACCCTGCAGATCACCGTGGTGGGGCATGGCGACCTGGAGGCCGAGCGCAGCGGTTACCAGCGTGCCCGGCTGGACGAGCGCGTGTTGGCCGAGAAACGCCGCCAACTGGCGCGGGATGGCACCGCCATCAGCGACACGCTTGTGGTGACGCCCGCCGAGTACCCGGCCCTGCTCAAGGAGGTGTACCGGCGGACCGACATCCCGAAACCCCGCAACCTGGTCGGCCTGGCCAAGGACATCCCGCAGGCCGAGATGGAAGCCTTGTTGCTGGCGTCCATACCGGTCACGTCGGATGCCATCCGCGAACTCGCGGTGGCGCGCGGCGTGGTCGTCAAGGACTACCTTGCAGGGCGGCAGTTGCCGGAAGACCGCATGTTCCTGGGCGCGCCCCAACTGGGCCGCCAGGGTGAGAAGTGGCGCCCGCAGGCCGAACTCAAGCTGGCGCCGCGCTGAGCATTCCGCGTGCGCGCGCCGGGGGAGGCGGGCGCGCGCCAACTGCGGCGACAATACGCCCTGGTCGCGCCGTCGTGGTGCCGACAACCGAATCGATTGAGCCCCCCACTTCATGTCGCTGTTTTCCCTGCGCAAAGCCCCGTCTTCGTCCAACGCTTCCGAGTCTGCCGTGAACACGCCCACCTCCCCCAAGC
>NZ_JBYTAE010000094.1:0-25779 GCF_058787875.1 Hydrogenophaga sp. FW305-3-2-15-A-LB1
GGGTGCTGGGGGAGGGTATGAGGAAGGAACAATTGCGCGGCGGCGCAAAACAGGGGATTTTATCGGGCCGCCCGGACCGGCGCCCCCGACGGCCGGCCGAGCCGCGCGCAGGCGCTCATAATTCCGGATGCGTCGGGCCCTGTGAACCCGGTACGCCCACCGTCCAACACCCATGACCCGACTTGCCACCGCCCCCATCCCGGCCATGCTGCTTGCCGCCGGGCGTGGCATGCGCATGCGCCCCCTGACGGACGAAACGCCCAAGCCTCTGCTGACGGTGCAGGGCCGGCCCTTGATGCAGTGGCCAATGGAGGCCTTGCTGGCCGGCGGCTTCCGGCGCCTGGTGGTCAACACCGCCTGGCTGGGCGAACAGATCGACGCCTTCTGCGCCGACTGGCAGGCGCAGCACCCGGGCACCGAGGTGACCGTCTCGCGCGAAGGCCAGGACTTCGGCTACGCGCTGGAGACCGCCGGGGGCATCGCGCGCGCGCTGCCGCTGCTGGGCGATGTGTTCTGGGTGCTAGCGGGCGACGTGTACGCGCCGGAGTTCGCCTTCACGCCGACCAGCGTGGCCCGCTTCAAGGCCAGCGGCCAGCTCGCCCACCTCTGGCTGGTGCCCAACCCGCCGCACCACCCACGCGGCGATTTCGGCCTGAGCGCCGAGGGCCTGGCGCTCAACGAGGCCGAGATGCGCCACACCTACAGCACCATCGGCCTGTACCGCCGCGAGCTGTTCGAGGCGCCCTGGTGCGAGATCGTGCCGGGCAACCCGCAGGGCACGGCCGAGCCGCTGGCGCCGCTGCTGCGCCGCGCCATGGACGCCGGCCTGGTGAGCGCCGAGCTCTACATCGGCCCCTGGGTGGACGTGGGCACCCCGGAGCGACTCGCGGAACTGAACACTGCGGGCTGATCCCCACGCCCCACGGCGCGCGCCAAAACGCCGACAATGGCCCGCATGGACTCCACCACCCACACCACCCTGTACGCGGAGCGCCGCGCCCGCGTGGCCGCCCAGCTCGGTGCCGGCGGCATCGCCATCGTGCCCACCGCGCTGGAACGGCCGCGCAACCGCGACACCGATTTCATCTACCGGCACGACAGCTACTTCTATTACCTCACCGGTTTCACCGAGCCCAACGCCTGGCTGGTGATCACCGCCGAGGGCCAGACCACGCTGTTCTGCCAGCCCAAGGACCTGGAGCGCGAGATCTGGGACGGCATCCGCCTGGGCCCCGAAGCCGCACCGGCACACCTGGGTGTGAGCGAGGCGTTTTCCGTCGCCGAACTCGACCAGCGCCTGCCCAAATTGCTGGAGAACCGCCAGACCGTGTGGTACCCCTTCGCCACGCACGCGGGGCTGGAGAGCCGCATCAACGGCTGGCTGCAACCGGTGCGCGCGCGCGTGCGCTACGGCGCGCTGTGCCCCGAATCGCAGCGCGACCTCTGCGGCATCCTCGACGAACTGCGGCTGGTGAAGGACGCCTTCGAGCAGGCCACCATGCGCCGCGCCGCTCAGATCAGCGCCAAGGCCCACATCCGCGCCATGCAGCGCAGCGCGGCCATGCTGCGCGCCGGGCAGGACGTGCGTGAGTACCACCTCGACGCCGAGCTGCTGCACAGCTTCCGCGAACACGGCTCGCAGTACCCGGCCTACGGCAGCATCGTGGCCGCCGGCGCCAACGCCTGCGTGCTGCACTACCGCGCCGACGCCGCGCCGATCCGCAGCGGCGAGCTGGTGCTGATCGACGCCGGCTGCGAACTCGACGGCTACGCCAGCGACATCACCCGCACCTTTCCCGCCAACGGCCGCTTCACCGGCCCGCAGCGCACGCTGTACGACCTCGTGCTCGCCAGCCAGGACGCCGCCGTGGCCGCCACCAAGGCCGGCGCGCGCTTCGTCGACCCGCACGAGGCCACCGTGGCGGTGCTGGCCCAGGGCCTGCTCGACGTCGGCCTGCTGGACCGCAACAAGGTCGGCAACGCGCAGGACGTGATCGCCCACCGCGCCTACTTCCCGTTCTACATGCACCGCACCGGGCACTGGCTGGGCATGGACGTGCACGACTGCGGCAGCTACGTGGAGCCCTCCGAGCTGGGCAGCGTGAGCGAGCGCCAGGACCCGCTCAGCGGCGAGACCATCAAGGACCGGCCCAGCCGCGTGCTGCGCCCCGGCATGGTGCTCACCATCGAGCCCGGCCTGTACGTGCGGCCAGGCGAAGGCGTGCCCGAGCATTTCTGGAACATCGGCATCCGCATCGAGGACGACGCCATCGTCACCGCGACCGGCTGCGAACTCATCTCGCGCGACGTGCCGGTGAAGGCCGACGAGATTGAAGCCCTGATGCGCGCTTGACGCAGGTCAAGAGCACCGCCGATGGGCCCATCGGCGGCCGGGTCTTGGATATAGAGCAGGAATCATTCTCATTTACACTGTGAGACCCACCGGCGCTGCCGGCCCGATTCCTTCACTCCAAGCCCTTCCGCCATGAAACCCACCCTGCTCGTTCTGGCCCTGTCGGCCACCCTGTCCCTGCTGCACGCACCGGCCCACGCCCAGGCCGCCGCTCCCGCGGCCGCGAGCGCGCCCGCCGCCACGACCTACGCCACCGTGGCCACGCACTACGCCGCGCTGGTGCACGCCAACTACAGCGACACCCTGGCCGCCGCGCAGGAGATGCAGACCACCATCAAGGCCTTCGTGGCCGCGCCCTCGGCCGACGGCCTGGCCGCCGCGCGCAAGGCCTGGCTGGGCGCCCGCGAGTTCTACGGCCAGACCGAGGCCTTCCGCTTCTACGGCGGCCCGATCGACGACGACAAGGGCCCGGAAGGCCAGATCAACGCCTGGCCGCTGGACGAAGCCTATGTGGACTACGTGCAGGGCAAGCCCAAGGCCGGCCTGATCGCCAACACCAAGTTCAAGATCACCAAGACCAACCTGGCCAAGTTCAACGAGCGCGGTGGTGAAGAGAACATCAGCTCCGGCTGGCACGCGATCGAGTTCCTGCTGTGGGGCCAGGACCTGAGCGAAACCGGCCCGGGCAACCGCTCGTTCGAGGACTATGTGGACGGCAAGACCCCCAACGCCGACCGCCGCCGCCAGTTCCTCACCGTGGCCACCGAGCTGCTGGTGGACGACCTGAACTTCCTGGTCAAGGCCTGGGCGCCCGGCCAGAAGAACTACCGCGCGCGCTTCGAGAAGGGCGGCAAGGAATCGGTGCGCAAGATCATCGTGGGCCTGGGCTCGCTCTCGCGCGGCGAACTCTCGGGTGAGCGCATGGAAGTGGCGCTGAACTCGCAGGACCAGGAAGACGAACACTCCTGCTTCTCCGACAACACGCACCGCGACATCGTGACCAACGCCACCGGCATCCAGAACGTGTGGCTGGGCCAGTACAAGAAGCGCGACGGCAGCGTGCTGCAAGGCCCGGGCGTGCGCGACCTGGTGGCCGCCAAGAAGGCCGACCTGGCCGAGAAGACCACCGCGCAGATCGCCGCCTCGGTGGCGGGTGCCGAAGCCATTCCCGCCCCGTTCGACCGCGCCATCGCCAAGGGTTCGGCCGGCCGCCCGGCGATCGAGAAGACCGTCGCCAGCCTGGTGGAACAGTCCAAGCTGCTGGTGGAATCGGCCAGCGCGGTGGGCATCGCCAAGCTGACGCTCGTGGAACCTTGATTCGGAACACCCCCCTGCGCCGCTGCGCGGCTTCCCCCCTCTCTGGCGCGCCTTCGGCGCTGGGAGGGGGGACGGGGTCTCGGGCCGGCGGAGCCGGACCCTTGACCCCTCTGGATTGACGTTTCTTCTGTTGTCTAGGCCTTCATCATGTCGCTCCTTCCCACAGCCACGCGCCTTGCGCTCGCCATGGGGGTCCTGTTTTGCGGCTCCGCCGCGCTCGTCCTGCACGCCGACGAAGCGCCCGACCCGTTGGGTGAGAAGACCGGTGGCGCGACCACGGTCTACGCCACCGGCAAGAACGCGTTTTCGTTTCCGCTGGCCAACCTGGACGATCCGGGGCGCACGCGCTTCGTGATCGGCAACTCGTTCTTCAAACGCAACTGGGTGGAGGCGCCGGCCTCCACCACCGCGCGCGACGGCCTGGGCCCGCATTTCATCGCGCGGTCCTGCGCGGGCTGCCACGTGCTCGATGGCCGGGGCGAGCCGCCGGCCTGGAAGAACACGCTGGGCCCCGAGCCCGAAGGCACGGTGGCGCTGCTCATGCGCCTGTCGGTGGCCGGCACGCCCGACCCCAAGGCCGGCGTGCGGCCCGACCCGGTGTACGGCGACCAGTTCAACAACGCGGCGATCCAGGGCGTCAAGCCCGAGGGCCGGGTCGAGATCCGCCAACAGCCCATTCACGGCCGCTTCGCGGACGGCACGCGCTACACGCTGCAAAAGCCGATCTACAAGCTGACCGACCTCGCCTACGGCCCGTTCGCACCCGGCCTCATGGTCAGCCCGCGCATCGCACCGCAGCTCGCCGGCATCGGCCTGATCGAAGCCATTCCCGATGCCGAGATCCTGCGCAACGCGCGCGAACAGGCGGCCGCGCCCGGCCCCATCAAGGGCCAGCCCAACCGCGTGTGGGACGTGTTCGCGCAGGAAGAGCGCCTGGGGCGCTTGGGCTGGAAGGCCAACGTCGCCACCCTCGCGCACCAGACCGCCGGGGCTTTCCATGGCGACATCGGCATCACCTCCAACGCCTTCCCGCACGAGACCTGCACGCCCACGCAGAAGGACTGCCTGGCCGCGCCGCACGGCGGCGGCAAGACCACAGGCCGCGACGGCATCGTGCCGGCGGCCAACGCGACCGCGCTGAAACCCGAGATCGACGACGAGACCCTGGGCCAGGTGATCTTCTACCAGGCCACGCTGGCCCCGGCGGCGCGGCGCAACGTGAACGACCCGCAGGTGCTGCGCGGCCAGGCGCTGTTCGCGCAGGCGCAATGCGCGGCCTGCCACCGCCCGAGCTACGTCACGGCCGAAGGCCCGTTTCCGCCGCTCACCAGCCCCGCCCTCAAGGGCCAGCGCATCTGGCCCTACACCGACCTGCTGCTGCACGACATGGGCCCGGACCTCGCCGACGGTCGCCCGGACTACCTCGCCAGCGGCAGCCAGTGGAAAACCCCGCCGCTCTGGGGCATCGGCCTCATCAAGGACGTCAACGGCCACACCCGCCTGATGCACGACGGCCGCGCCAACGGCGTGCTCGAAGCCATCCTCTGGCACGGCGGCGAGGCCCAGGCGTCCAAGGAGCAGGTGCTCAAGATGAAACGGGCCGACCGCAGCGCGCTCGTGAAATTCGTGGAGTCGCTATGACAACGTCTGCTTTTGCCTTCCTTCGCAGCGCCACCGCGCTGGCCCTGGGCCTCACGCTGTCCGGCCTCGCGGCGGCGCAGAACGCCCCCATCGTGGCCGCGCCCTACTACTCGGCCGAGCAGGCCCTGCAGGGCGTGTACACGCACCACCTGCCGCCGCTGGCGCGCGACTTCCAGGTCCAGGCCGATCGCCTGGTCGAGACCACGGCCCAACATTGCAAGGGCCAGGCCACGCTGCCGGCCTTGCGCGCGCAATGGCAGGACACGCTGGTGAGCTGGGAGACCCTGTCCACGCCGGCCGTGGGGCCGCTGGTCACGCGGCGCTCGCAGCGCCAGATCGACTTCTGGCCCACCCGCCCGGACCTGCTGCGCCGCTCGATGGAGAAGGCGCCCAACACCCTGGCGGACATGGAGCGCGTGGGCACGCCCGCCAAAGGCTTTCCCGCCTTCGAACTGCTGCTGAACCAGTGGGCCGGCAGCCGCCAGCCCGCGCCGGCCCCGGCCTGCCGCTACGCCGAGCTGGTGGCGCAGGGCATCGCCGCCGAGGCACGCGCCCTGAACGACGAACTCGGCCAATGGGCCACGAAGGAATGGGACGACGAACCCGAGGTCACCACCGCCTCGCTGGCCGAATGGGTCAACCAGTGGCTCGCCGGCCTGGAGCGGCTGCGCTGGGCCCACATCGAAAAACCCATCACCACCCACCAGACCACCGGCAACGCGGCCAAGGGCGCGCCGGTGCCCTACGCCCGGCTCGACCGCGAGAGCAACCTGCGCGACTGGCGCGCGCAATGGCAGAGCCTGCGCCAGCAAGGCCGCCTGCCCCCCGGTGCGCAACCACCCGCCGCCGGCCAGGCCCTGGTGCCGATGGAGGCCCTGCTCATGGGCCGGGGCCAGCTCGCGCTGGCGCAGAAATGGGGCCAGGCGCTGGACCAGGTGACGGCGGGCATGGACAAGCTCACGCCGCGCTCGAACGAGCGCGAGCTGCTCGCGCTCACGAAGTCGATGAAGGCCGTGACCGTGCTGTTCCAGAACGAGGTCGCGGCCGCGCTGGATGTGCCACTCGGGTTCTCGGATGCCGATGGCGACTGACACCCCCCTGCTGCTGTCGCGCCGCCAGTGGCTGGTCGCTGCTGCAGCCATGGGCCTCGCGCCGGCCCGGGCCGCGCGCAGCGCGGGCACGCGCCTGATCTCGGCCTGGCAAACCTCGAACGAACACCGCATCGGCGTGATCGCGGTGGACGGGGCGCGCTGGTCGGTGCAGCGCTCGCTCGCCGTGCCCACGCGCGCGCACGGCCTGTTGCTCGAAGCCGGTGGCAGCGTGCTGGCCGCCGCGCGCCGCCCGGGCGACTGGCTGCTGCGTTGGCATCCGGTGAGCGGGCAGACGCAATGGCACTGGATCGAGGACGACCGCCGCTTCAATGGCCACGCCGTCGCCAGCCCCGATGGCCAGACGATCTGGACCACCGAAACCGACCTCGACACCGCGCAGGGCCGCCTGGCCACGCGCGACGCGAAGACGCTGGAGAAATCCGCCGAGTGGGCCACGCAGGGCATGGACCCGCACGAGCTGATCGTGCTGCCGCAGCGCGTGGGCGAGATCCCGGTCGGCAGCCTGCTGGTGGCCAACGGCGGCATCCCCACGCTGCCCGAGACCGGGCGCAGCAAGCGCCAGCTCGACCGCATGGACGCCTCGCTGGTGGCGCTGGACCCGCGCGACGGTGCGGTGCTGGGCCAGTGGCGCCTGGACGACCCCTACCTGAGCATCCGCCACCTGGCCTGGGACCCGGTGTCGCGCACGGTCGGCATCGCGCTGCAGGCCGAGCACCCCGATGCCGAGGCCAAGCGGCGCGCGCCGGTGTTCGCCGCGTGGAACGGCCAGCGCCTGCAGGCCTCGCTGGCCCAGCCTGCGGTGCAGGGTTATGGCGGCGACATCTGCGCCCTGCCCGAGGGCGGTTTCGTGGTGAGCTGCCCGCGCGCGGACGCACTGGCCCTGTTCGGCGCCGACGCGCGCTGGTCGCAGAACCTCGCGCACCGCGAGGCCTATGCGCTCGCGGCCGACCAGGGCCACTGGTGGGCCAGCGGCGCCGAAGGCGTGTGGTGCGCGCCCGAAGGCACCGAGGCCCGCACCAGCACGCGCGGCGGCGAGCGCCTGCAGATCGACAACCACTGGGCCGTCTGGCCCCAGGCCTGAGGCGGGTACCCGCCTCCACACCAGCCTGTCAGCGGGTGCGGTGGCAGAATCAGGCGCCCGGCACGTTGGCGGCCGGAAGGGTGATCGCAAGCTGCCCATGAACACCGTCGCACCGCACCTGGCGAATGTGCTGTCCCGCTCGCCCAACTTCCACCTGGACCAGGTCACGACCTTGGGCGGCCGGTGCCGGGGCCGCCTCATTCACTGCACCTTCGAGGCCCACACGGTGGACATCCCGCCGCTGGACGAGGTGGTGCTGCTGGCCGCCAACCAGTACCGGCTCAAGCGCGCGCTGTTCGATTTCGGCTGGGGCTTTCGCGACCACTTCAGCAGCCACCCGCACCCACTGCACCTCTTCCCCGCGGGCAACGCCTACCGCTGGCTCAAGGACGGTTTCGCGGACGTGACCCTGCTCGCGCTCTCGGCCACCGACCTGGCCGCGCTGCTCGACGAGCTGGGCCACCGCAATCCGAACGACGGCCTGTGGGAGCTGTCGCAGCGCGGCTTCGCCAACCCGATGATCTACCAGGCGCTCACGCAGTTCATGCAGCAGGCCTCGGCGGACAGCCCGCAGATCCTGGTGGACAGCTACTGCACCGTGATCGCCAACGAGCTGGCGCGGCAATGGAACACGCGCGCGCCCGCCGGCCCGGCGGTGCGCAAGCTGCCCTCGGCCCAGCTCGCGCGGCTGATCGACCACATCAAGGAACAGCTCGCGCAGGACCTGAGCCTGGACGACCTGGCGGCCCAGACCGGGCTCACCAAGTACCACTTCATGCGCTGCTTCAAGGCCTCCACCGGCCGCTCGCCGCTGCAGTACGTGACCGAGTTGCGCGTGGCGCAGGCGCGCCGCCTGCTGGAGACCACGTCGCTGACGATGGAGGTGGTGGCGCGCCAGAGCGGCTTTTCAAACGCCGAGCACCTGGCCCGCGTGTTCGGCAAGGCCACCGGGCTTTCACCGCGCGCCTACCGCACGGCCCTGGGCGAGGTGCGCGCGCCGCGCCGGCACTGAGGCCTAGCCCCGCCGCTGGCGGCGATGCTGGGCGGGCGTGGTCTGGAAGTGTTTCTTGAAGGCGCTGGCCAGATGGCTCTGGCTGGAAAACCCGCTCTGCACAGCGATCTCGGCGATGGGCTCCGTGCCGTCTTCCAGCAGGCGCCTGGCGTGCTCCAGGCGCCGCAGAAGGATGTACTGGTGCGGGCTCGTGCCCAGGTGCGCGCGGAACGACCGCCACAGCTGGGTCGCGGGCAGGCCGGCACGCTCGGCCATGGCCTCCAACGAGAGATCCTCCGCCAGATGGTCCTCGATGTGATCGAGCAGCCGCCGCCAGCGGTGCACGCGCGGCCCGGGGACCGTGGCACTCTTTCGTGGCGTCAGGCTGGAATGGTGGCTGAGCAGCCGGCTCGCCAGCATGTGGGCCAGGTGATCGGCCTGGTAAGGGCTGGCGGCGTCGCCCTCGCACAGCAGCTCGAGGGTGGTCTCGGCCAGGTGGGCGATCACCGGGTCGTGCGTGCACAGCCGGGGGATGAGCTCACCGACCGACGAAGAACGCCGGTAGAGCTCGTCGGCCACCTTCCGAAAGATGGCGTCGTGGACATAGAGGTGCAGGATGCGGGGGCGGCCCGAGATCGCCCATCGGCTCGTGGATGCGCCGGGCAACACGCTGAACTGGCGCGGCCTCAGCACCGCTTCCCGGCGCACCCGGGACAGCGTGCGCGCCACCGGGCTGGCCGTCGACACGCAGTAGGCGATGCCTGCGGTCGACGCCACCGGCAGGTCCGCGCTCCAGGGCGCCTCCTGGACCAGCGAGGCATACAGGCCTCGCCACCGCAGGGATGCGCTCTCCCGCAGGAGCTGAACTTCCGAGCGCTGCGCGATGCCGTGGGTCTGGCCGGGCAGAAAGACATCATCCGGCCACGGAAGGGAGGGTGTGCTCATGGAACGATTTTGACAACGGCGAAGCGATTCCGATAGACCCGTTGGGGACCGCCCGCAGATGATCCGGCCACCGCAAGGTTCGCGGGGTTCTCACACAGGCTCACACCATGACCACTTCCTTTGAATCCGTGCGCGTCGCTGCCGTTCATGCCGCCGCGCCCTTCCTCGATCTCGAGGCCGGTGTTCAACGCACGATCGCGTTCATCCAGCAGGCCGCAGCCGGCGGCGCCCGCCTCGTCGCCTTTCCGGAAACCTTCCTGCCGGGGTACCCGCACTGGATCTGGTCCCACACCTCGAAGTACGCGGCGCCGCTGTTCGCGGAGCTGTACCGCAACGCCATCGAGTTCCCGAGCCCGCAGGCGGACCAGATCGCCGCGGCGGCCCGCGAGGCGGGCATCTGGGTCTGCCTGGGGGTCAATGAACGGGAGGGCGGCACGCTGTACAACACCATGGCCTGGTTCTCGCCGCAAGGGCGGCTGGTCGCCCGGCACCGCAAGCTGCACCCGACCAATGCCGAGCGCACCGTGTGGGGACGCGGCGACGGCCGCGATGTCTTCGTGGTGGACACCGGCTTCGCCAAGGTGGGCGGCCTGATCTGCTTCGAGCACAGCATGGACCTGAACCGCCATGCGCTCGCGGCCATGGGCGAACAGATCCACGTCGCCTCCTGGCCGGCCATCAACGCCACCCATGGCGACCCCAACGCGAGCGACTTCGACCACTACTCGACCACGCTGGCCGCCGCGCATGCGATCTGCGCCCAGACCTACGTGATCCTGGTGCAGGGCCGCGTGTCGGAAGAGATCGTCGAGCGGCTCGGCATGAAGCCGGGCCCGGACGCCCCCACCGTGGGCGGTGGCATCAGCGGCTTCATGGGACCCAACGGCAAATGGCTCGCCGAGCCGCACCGCGACACCGAAGCGGTGATCTTTGCCGATCTCGATCTGTCCATGATCGCGTTCGCCAAGTTCTTCGCCGACGGCGCGGGGCACTACAGCCGGCCCGACGTCTTCAGCTTCGACGTGAACCGCGCGCCGCAGACCGCGCTGCCCCAGTCCTCCGTGGTCCAGGGCACGGTGCGGGCGATGGAGGACGCCTGAGCCGATCAGCCGGCGTGCAGCCGCTCGTGGCCGGCGGCCGCGCGCAGCACCAGCGCGTCGTCGAAGTGGCGGCCGATCAGCATCAGGCCCACCGGCTTGCCGTCGGTCTCGCCGCAGGGCACGCTGATGGCGGGGTGGCCGGTGAGGTCGAACGCGCTGGTGTTGGCCAGCATGGTCCAGCTGTGCTGGATCACGGCCGCCACGCCCGCGTCGGCCGGCGGGATCGGCAGCGTGGGAAACGGCGTGGTCGGCATCAGCAGCAGGTCGCGGCCCTCCAACGCGTCGTCGTAGGCCTGGCGCAGCCGGCGGCGCAGGTTCTGCGCCTTCGCGTAATAGCGGCCCTGGTACTGCTGGTGCACGTAGGCGCCCAGCAGCATGCCGATCTTGAGCGTGTGCGGCATCTCGTTGGCGCGCTCGCGCAGCCCGCCCAGCGCGGTCATGAGCGCGAGCGGGTAGGCGCCCGTGGTCAGGTGGCCCGCGCCCTGCCCGCCGTACAGCGTGTGGTACGTGCCTTCGTTGGCGATCGCGCTCCAGATCGCGAAGCCGTGGCGGTGCCACGGCACCGACACCTCGTCCACGATCGCACCGGCCGCGCGCAGGGCGTCGATGGCGGCGCGCACCGCCGCGTCGGTGCCCGGGTGCGATTCGGGCAGGCCGAACGACTCCTTCACCACGCCGATGCGCAGGCCTTTCACATCTTGGTCCAGCCCCTCGGTGTAGCGCTCCACGCGCACGTTGCGCTGGCGCCCGTCGATGCCGTCCTCGCCGGCGATCACCTCCAGCAGCAGGGCCACGCCCGCCACGTCGCGCGCCATCGGGCCCACGTGGTCGATCGTGTAGTCCAGCCCCATGACGCCGGTGTAGGGCACCAGGCCGTAGGTGGGCTTGAGGCCCACGATGCCGGAGAACGAGGCCGGGATGCGGATCGAGCCCGCCTGGTCGGCGCCGATCGCCAGGTCCACCTCGCCCGCCGCGAGCAGCGCCGCGCTGCCGGTGGTGGAGCCGCCGGGCGTGTGGCCCGGGTTGCGCGGGCTCTCCACCGGGCCGGTGGCGCTGGTGGCGCTGCCGCCGGAGAACGAAAAATACTCGCAGACCGACTTGCCCACGATGTGGCCGCCGGCATCGAGGATGCGCGTGACCAGCGTGGCGTCGCCGTCGGGCACAAAACCTTCGAGCAGCGAGGCGCCGTTCATCATCGGCACGCCCGCGATCTGCACGTTGTCCTTGATCGCCAGGCGCAGGCCGGCCAGCTTGCCCTGGGCCGCGCCCTGGATGTCGGTGCGCATCCACCAGGCACCCCAGGGGTTGTCCCGCGGCTCGGGACGGCTGCCGCCGGCGCGCGGGTAGTGCACCGGCAGGGGCTCGTTGGGCAGGCGGTCCAGGGCCCGGAACTCGGGCACCAGCGGCGCCAGTATGTCCAGCACGGTCTGCGCGTAGTCCGCGTCCACGTCGATGCCCAGCTGCGCGCCCAGGCGGTGCAGGCGGTCCTTGTTCGGCAGGTTGAATGCCATGGTGTTCCTCTGAAAAAACGGGTTGACGGTCAGCCGGCGAACTCGGCCGATTCGACGAGCGCCGCCATCGCGGCGGTGTCGCTGGCGCGCGCCTCGCGCACGGTGCGGCCCTTCTCCAACACGACGATGCGGTCGGACAGGGCGCGCAGGAAGTCCAGGTTCTGCTCCACCAGCACGATGGAGAGCCGGTGGCGCTGCCGCAGCGAGCGCAGCAGCAGCACCATGTCTTCGATGATGGAGGGCTGGATGCCCTCGGTCGGTTCGTCCAGCAGCACCAGCTTCGGGCGCGTGCACAGGCAGCGCGCGAGCGCCAGGATCTGCTGTTCACCGCCGCTGAGCAGCCCACCGGGCCGATCGAGCAGGCGCGGCAGCGCGGGGAAGTCGGCCAGCACCTCGTCCACCACCTGCATGGCCTGCCGCCCGCCGTGCACCGAAGCGGCGAACAGCAGGTTCTCGCGCACCGAGAGCAGCGGGAAGATGCGCCGGCCCTGCGGCACGTAGCCGATGCCGCGCGCCACGCGCCGGTGCGTCGGCAGGCGCGCGATGGACTCGCCCTGCCAGCGCAGCTCACCGGCGCTCACCGCGATCTCGCCCACGATGGCGCGCATCAGCGTGGTCTTGCCCATGCCGTTGTGGCCGAGCACGCCGAGCACCTCGCCGTCGTCCACGCGCAGCGCGATGCCGTCGAGGATGTTGATGCGGCCGTAGCCGCCGCGAACGCCTTGCAGTTCAAGCACGGACATGCTCCTCACGACCCAGATACACATCGCGCACGACCGGATCGGCCAACACCTCGGCCACCGGCCCGTCGCGCAGCACCGCACCCCGGTGCAGCACGGTCACGCGGTCGGCGATGCGGCGCACGAAGCGCATGTCGTGTTCCACCACCACCACCGCGCGCCCGGCGCGGATGGAGAGGATCAGCTCGGCGGTGCGCGCGGTCTCCTCCTCGCTCATGCCGGCCACGGGTTCGTCCAGCAGCACCAGCTGCGCGTCGGTGGCCAGCACCATGCCCAGCTCGACCCACTGCCGCTGGCCGTGCGAGAGCGTGGCGAGCTGGCGGTCGCGCACCGCGCCCAGGCGCAGCTGCTCCAGCACCTCGTCGACCACGGCGGCCACGGGCCGCCGTTCGCGGTGGCGCCCGGCCGCCACACGCAGGCTGGCGCCCACCGTGAGGCCGTCGAACACGCTGGGCACCTGGGTCTTCACGCCCACGCCCAGGCGCGCGATCTGGTGGCGCTCCAGGCGCCCCACGTCCTGGCCCAGGATGCGCACCCGGCCGGCGCTGGGTTTCTGCTGGCCGGTGAGCGTCTTGAACAAGGTGCTCTTGCCGGCGCCGTTGGGGCCGATCAGGCAGCGCAGCTCGCCGCGCGCCACCTGCAGATTCACCCGGTCCACCGCCACCACGCCGCCAAAGCGCACCGTGAGGCCTTCGGTGTCCACGGCCCACACCGGAGGGACTTGCACCGCGTTCATGCCGCGCTCCCGGGGTCGCGCCGCAGGCGCTGGCGCAACCAGGGCAGCAGGCCGGCGGGCAACAGCAGCACGCACAGCACGAAGATCACACCCAGCACCAGGTTGGTGTCGGCCAGCCGGGTCTGGCCCAGCCAGGTGGTGAGCCACTGGATCAGCACACAGCCCACCACCGGCCCGGCCAGCAGGCCCACGCCACCGACCTGGGCCCAGATGATGATCTGCGCGGCGAAACCGATGCCGAACACATCGGGCCCGACGAAGCCGCCCCAGGCCGCGTGCAGGGCACCGGCCAGCCCGGCGATGCCGGCACCGATGACGAACACCCCCAGCTTGTGGGCGCGCGCGTCGTAGCCCAGCAGCTCGGCGCGCAGCTCGTGCTCGCGCACGGCCGCCACCGCCTGGCCGAAGCGCGAGCGCACCAGCCAACGCAGGCCCGCGTACACCAGCACCAGCACGCCGGCCGAGAGCAGGTAGAGCTGCACGAAGTCCAGCTCCTGCCCGCCGGGCAAAGCGGGTGGCGGCACGCCGGGAATGCCGTTGTAGCCCCCGAGCGCCACGCCGCCCAGGCGGAAGTCCGCGCCCGAGACGGTGTTGACCAGGTGGAACAGGATCAGGGACGCGGTGAGCGTGATCACGCCCAGGTACACGTCGCTGATGCGGCCGTAGAACAGGAAGTAACCCATCAGCGCCGCGCCCACGCAGGGCACGGCGACCGACGCCGCCAATGCCACGGCGCTGCCATGGCCGCCCAGCGCGAGCACCGCGTAGGCGTAGGCGCCCAGGCCGAAGAACACCGACTGGCCGAAGCTGAAGATGCCGGCCACGCCCCAGACCAGCGCCATGCTCAGCGCCAGGATGGAGAGGATCACGTAGACGTTCAGGCTCACCAGCGTGGCCAGCTCGACCACCCCGGCCACACCGAACAACACCAGCAGGCCACCGGCCCACAGCAGCGGCTGGAACTTGCGCAGCCCCCCGTTCACAGCGACCTCCGGAAGAAGCGACCGGTGATGCCCGAGGGCATGAGCCGCAGCAGCACGATGGCCGCCACCAGCAGCGCCACGTGGCCGGCCACCGGGGTGGCCCAGCGCGTCACGGCCTCGCTGAGCGTGCCGAACAGGGTGCTGGCCACCACCGTGCCGGTGATGGCGTTGGCGCCGCCGGTGATCACGGTGATGAAGGCGCGCGTGACGTAGGCGGTGCCGATGGTGGGCACGGCGCCGGTGAGCGGTGCCATCACCGCGCCGGCCAGGCCGCTGACGGCCGCGCCGGCCGCGAAGGTCCAGGCGTACACGCGCGAGGTGTTCATGCCCAGGGCCTCGGCCATGGGAGCGCTCTGCATGGTGCCGCGCGCCAGCAGGCCGATGCGCGTGCGCCGCAGCACCCACCAGGTGGCCGCGACCAGCACGATCGCCACCCCGATGATGAGCACGCTGTACCAGGAGTCGCGGTGGCCGCCGAGCGTGAAGCTGCCCAGGGGCGAGACCACGCCGCGCTGCTGGAAGCCGAAGGCCCAGGTCGCCAGGCCGATGAGCGCCAGGCTCACGCCCCAGGTGGCGAGGATGGTGTCGAGCATGCGGCCGTAGAGGTGGCGGATGATGAGCCGCTCCAGCGCGTAGCCCACCAGCCCCACCACCAGCGGCGCGATCACGAACATCGCGAGCCAGATGTTGAGGCCGGCCTGGACGCAGAGCACCAGGGTGTAGCCGCCGATCATGAGGAACTCGCCGTGCGCGAAGTTCACCACGCGCATCATCCCGAAGACGATGGCCAGGCCCAGGCTGGTGAGCACCAGCAGGGCGATGGCGTACAGCAGGTGGAAGGACAGGACGAGGTGCTCCATGCGGTGCTCAGATCCGGGGCTCGAACTGCTGGTTGGTCGCGGGGGTCTTCACGAGGTCGCACTGCCCCACCATGTCGATCGCGGTCACGGCGCTGGTCTTCTCCAGCACCCGGTAGCCGCCGTCTCGCACCTCGGCCAGGTACATGTCGTAGCTGCAGTGGTGGGTGGCCGCGTCCAGCGACACCTTGCCGTGCGGCGCGTCGACCGACAGACCCGACTCCAGCGCCTTCAACACGGCGTTGCGGTCCAGGCTGCCGGCCTTGGCCACGGCGGCGGCCCACAGGCGCAGCGCCACGTACTCGTTCATCGTGGTGTTGCTCACGTAGTCCTTGTTGCCGGCGTCGCGGTAGGCCTTGATGAAGGCCTTGTTCGAGGGCAGGTCCAGCTCCTCGAAGTAGTTGGTGCAGACGATCACGCCGTTGGTGATCTCCTTGGGCATCAGCAGGTGCTCGCCCACGTCGCCGAAGGTCTGCGAGGCCAGGGCCACCTTGCCCTTCATGCCCGAGGCCGCCCACTGGCCGTAGAAGCTGCCGTGCGCCGGGCCGACGAAGCTGTTGATGATCGCGTGGGGCGCGGCGGCCTGGATCTTGGCGATGGTGGCGTTGAAGTTGGCCGCGTCCATCGGAAAGAGTTCGACCCCCACCACCTCGCCGCCGTGCTCGGCCGCGAGCCGGCGGATCCACTTGGCCGAGAGCTGGCCGAAGTTGTAGTCGGCGCCCAGCACGTAGAGCTTCTTGCCGTGGTGCTTGATGAGGTGCGGCACGATGGTGCGCAGCGCATGGCTGGGCGTGACGCCGGTGAGCACCGTGTTGCGGTCGCACACGCCGCCTTCGTAAGGCATGTTGTAGAAGTAGGGCACGTTGGCGCGGCGCAGCACCGGGCGCACCACCTCGCGCGCCGCGCTGGTCACGCCGCCGAAGGCCACGACGGCCTTGTCGCGCAGCGCGAGCTGCTGGCCGAACTGGGCGTAGAGCTGGTTGTTGGACTGGGTGTCGTACTCGACGATGCGCAGCTTGCGCCCGAGCAGGCCGCCCGCGGCGTTGATCTGGGCCACGCCGAACTTGAGCACGTTGCTCTTGCCGCGGCCGAAGGGCTGCAGGGGACCCGACATGTCCTGGATGCTGCCGATGACGATGTCGTTGCCCTGGGCGCGCGCCAGGGAGGTCAGGCTGGCGAGCGGCGCGGCCAGCAGGCCGCAGGCCATCGAGCCCGTGAAAGAACGGCGGTTCGGATTCAAAGCGTTGCTCCTTGTCGAAAGCCCGGCGGGCCCGTGTGGGGAGCGACGATATTTCAGCCGTGCGAAGCGGCCAATGCCTTGGAGGGGGTGCGACCGAACTTCAGCGCAACTTCGGCAGGGTCGGCGCAATTCCTGCCGGAAACGGCGCTACTTGGCGGCTTCGCTGGCGCTGCCGGCGTAGAGCTCGCAGGCCTGGCCGGTGCGGCGGCACTGGCCGTCGGCCTCCAGCCAGGGATGGGCGTGGCCCACACAACCGGTCTGGCAGATCACGCTGCTGGCCTCGGCCATCGCCTGGGCTTCGGCGCGCCCGGCCAGCGGGCGGGCGCGGCGGGCCAGCGGCTTCATGACGCCGGCCACGCCCAGGCCCCAGAGCAGGCTGGTGCGCGAGACGATGAGTTGCGCGCGCAGGTGCAGCACCTCGTCTTCCAGCGCCGACACGCGCAAGGCATGGGCGCGCAGCTGTTCGCCCACGCGGCGCTGCAGGCCGGCCACCTGGCGGGTCAGCACACCGTGTTCGATGGCGATCTCGCGCGCGGCCGCGCTGTCGTGGCGCGTGAGCAGGATCGATGGCGGGGTCTGTGTCATGGGCGGTCCTTCCCGGGCAAAGGCGGCGCGCCGGCCGCGATGAGCAACTGGGGCACGCCGTCGGCCGCGCGCACGGTGCTGGCCTGCACCTGCCACACGCGCCGCACCAGCGCGGGCCGCAGCACGCGCGCGGGCGGGCCGCTGGCCTGCAGCACCCCACCGTCGAGCACCCACACGCGGTCGGCGTAGCGCAGGGCGAGGTTGGGGTCGTGCAGCACGGCGAGCACGCCCACGCCCTGCTCGCGCGCCCAGCGCTGCACGGTGCTCAGGGTCTCGTGCTGGTGGCGCAGGTCGAGCGCGGCCGTCGGTTCGTCGAGCAGCAGCCAGCGCGGCGCACCGTCGGCGCGCGGCGCCCAGATCTGCGCCATCACGCGCGCCAGCTGCGCGCGCGCGCGTTCGCCGCCGCTCAGGCTGCTGATGCTGCGCTCGGCCATGCCGGCCACACCGGTGGCCTGCATCGCGGCCTGCACGATGGCGGCCTCGTTGGGAGACGGTTGCAGGTGGTGCGGGTAGCGACCGAGCTCCACCACGTCCCGCACGCGGAAGTCGAAGGCCACGGCCGTCTCCTGCGGCAGCACCGCGCGGTGGCGCGCGAGCTGGTGCACGGTCGCGGGCGTGACCGCCAGGCCGTTGAGCGTCACACGGCCGCTGTCGGGCGCGCGCAGGCCCGAGAGCACCGAGAGCAGGGTGGACTTGCCCGCGCCGTTGGGGCCGAGGATGGCACCGACCTCGCCGGGCGCGAGTTGCAGCTGCACGCCTTGCAGCAGGGTGCTGGGGCCGGCGCGCACGCCCACGTCCAGCGCGCACAGGCCCTGCCCCTCGTCCAGGGCGGGCGTGTCGATGCCGGGTTCGGCGTCCTCGTCGTCGTCCAGCCACAGCGGGCGTTCGCCGGCCGGCAGTTCACCGCAGGCGCTGCGCCAGTCGGCGTCGAGCAGGCGCGCGTTCACAGGCGCCTCCCGTGCGCGCCGCGCAGCAGGAGCAGGAAGAAGGGCACGCCCACCACCGCGGTGAGCACGCCCAGCGGCAGCTCGGCCGGTTGCAGGAGGGTGCGCGCCACCGCGTCGGCCAGCAGCACCAGCACCGCGCCCAGCAGGGCCGCGCCGGGCAGCACCCAGCGGTGGTCGGGCCCGGCCACCAGGCGCACCATGTGCGGCGCCACCAGGCCGATGAATCCGATGATGCCGGTGGTGGCGGTGACCGCGCCCACGGCCAGCGCCGTGACCACGATGGCGATCTGCTTCACGCGCTCGACCGACACGCCCAGCAGCACCGCCTGCGCCTCGCCCAGCGCGAGCGCGTTGAGCGGGCGCGCCAGCCGCAGCCCGATCCCTCCGGCCACGAGCGTGATGCCGCCCACCAGCGCGACGGCGCTCCAGCGCGCGCCGCCCAGGCTGCCGAGCAGCCAGAACTGCAGGTTGCGCAGCTGTTCGTCGGTGGCCAGGAAACTCAGCAGGCCCAGCCCCGCGCCGGCCAGCGCGTTGACCGCGATGCCGGCCAGCAGCATCAGCCCCACGCGCGTGCCGCCTTCGCCGCGCGAGAGCAGGTAGATCAGCACGGTGACCGCCAGGCCGCCGCCGAAGGCCATGAGCACCAGCGTCCAGCTGCCCAGCGAACGTGGCAGGTCGGGGAACCAGAGGTTGCCCATGACGATGGTGGCGCCCGCCGCGAGCGCCGCGCCGCTGCTCACGCCGATCAGGCCCGGGTCGGCCAGCGGGTTGCGGAACAGGCCCTGCATGAGCGCGCCGGCCAGGCCCAGGCCGGCCCCGGCGGCCAGGCCCAGCACCAGGCGCGGCAGCCGGATGTTGAAGAACACCAGCTCGGCGCCGCTGCCGCCGGGCGCGGTGGTGGTCACCGCGCCCAGCAGCACGCCCGGCAACTCGCTCAGCGGCAGGCTGTAGGCGCCCTGGCCCGCCGCCCACAGCAGTGTGAGCACCAGCAGCGCGCCCAAACAGAGCAACAGGCTCGGGCCGGAGAGGCGGCGCGGCGTCCAGCGCAGGGCCGCCAACGCCGGCGCGGCCGCGTTCACGAGCGGTCCTCCATGCGCTGCTCGCCGGGCTGGCGCTGCGCCGACACGTCGGGCCACCAGGCCACGCGGTCGATCAGGTGCAGCACGTTGCCGTCGATGTCGCTGAGCGTGAGTTCCCACGCGCCCCAGGGCTGCCAGCGCGGCGACTCGCCTTCGAAGCGGTGCGCGTGCAGCGGCTTGCGCCCGCCCAGGCCGGTGCGGCAGGGGCGCAGCACGGCCGCGCGCAGGCTGGCGTGCAGCACGTGGATGCGCGGCACCTCGACGCGGTGGTGGCCGGGCGCGAAGCCCCGGTCGCCCGGCGTGGGCCGTTCCCAGCGCCCAGGCGTGGCGGCGCAGGCCCAGAGCTGCACCTGCAGCGGGCCGTGCGCCACCAGCGCGCACACGCCGGGAATGTGCTGCCGGCATTCGAAGCCCAGCACCTCGGTGTAGTCGGCCACCGCGCGGTGCAGGTTGGGCGTGCGCACGTTGGCGAGGTCGTGGCGCACGGCGTTCATGTTTTCACCACCTGGTCGTGCAGGCGCTCCACCACCTCGGGCAGGCGCGGGCCGAAGCCGAGCAGCTCCAGCGCGTCCAGGTGCACCAGCGTTTTGCCGGATGCGCGGCGCTGGAAGGCCGGCGTGAGCGCGAGTTCGGGGCGTTGCCAGAACTTCGCTTCGCCGCCGATGGCTTCGATGCCTTGCGTGGTGGTCAGGATCAGGTCGGGCGCGGCCTGCGCCATGGCCTCGGCCGTCATCGGCCGGTAACCCTGGAAACCGCCGAGCGCGTTGTGCGCGCCGATGAAGCGGATCAGCGCATCGGCCGCCGTCTTCTCGCCCGAGACCTGCGGGCTGCCGCTGTGCGAGAGCACGAACAGGATCTTCGGCCCCGGACCCTTGGCGGCTTGCACGCGCGCGCCCACGGCCTGCCAGCGCGCATCGAGCCGGGCCTGCAGCTCGCGCGCGGCGGCTTCGCGGTTCGAGGCGCGGCCCACGGCGGCGATCTTGCGGCGCACCTCGTCCCAGGTGTGGTCGGACGCCACCAGCTCCACGCGCACACCGGCGCTGCGCAACTGGTCGATCACCACCGGTGGGCCGGCGTCGGTGCCGGCGATCAGCGCGTCGGGTCGCAGCGCGAGCAGGCCTTCGGCCGAGAGCTGGCGCATGTAACCCACCTTGGGCGTGGCCTGCGCCGCCGCCGGGTACAGACTGGTGGTGTCGGTGCCGACCAACTGGTCCTGCGCGCCCAGCGCGTAGACCACCTCGGTGATGCCGCCGCCCACCGTGATGAGGCGCGGTGCAGGGGGGGCCGCCATCAGACCCAGGGGCGACCCCGCTGCCGCCATGGCCGAGAGGGCCTGCAGCGCGCGCCGGCGTGAGAGGGAGGAGGAATTGAACATCGGGGGTTCCCTGGAAACTGGAGAAAAGGCGTTCAGGGCAGACGGCCCACCGGCGCGAAGCCGGGCGTGTTCTGCCCGATGTGCCAGCACACGCCCGAGGGGTCGATCACCACGAACTCGGTGATGCCCCAGGGCTGCGCCGTCACCGGCGTGATGCGCGCGCCGTAACGGCCCGCGAGGTCCTGCGCCTCGACGTGCGCGCGCCAGGCGTGCACATCGGTCACCAGCAGGTGCATGACGAGGTTCTCGGCCAGCGCCTGTTCGTAGAAGTCCTGCAGCAGGAAGGGACAGTCGCCGACGCAGAAGTACGCCACGCCCCCACCCTCGGAACGCTGGGTGAAGCCCAGGTCGGCGTAGAAGCGCTTGGACAACGCGAAGTCCTTCGCCGGCACGAAGGCCTTGATCTCGACGGCCTGCAGGGCGGCGGCGGCGGTGCTCATGCGGTCACCGCGCCGCTCGTCTGGCCCGCGGCGGCGGCCTGCAGGTGCGCGACGATGTGGCGCCAGGCCTGCAGCTCGCTCTGGCCGGGCTTGCGCGCGCCGAAGAACATGGCCATGAGTTCACCGCGCGCGTCGAAGGCCTCCACCGAGGTGACGACGCCGTCGCTGGTCGGCTTCTCGACCACCCACACGTCCTGGATCAGGTCTTCGCGCAGGTGCAGGTTGAAGCCGGGGTCGAGCACGTTGAGCCAGGCCTTGCCCTGGATCTCCATCGGCTCCACGCGCTTCACCGGCCCGGTGTGGATCTGGATGCAGCCCGGACTGCCGACGAAGACCATGATGGGCGTGCCATCGAAGGCCGCTTCCATCAACAGCTCGCGCACCGCCGCCTTTTCCACGCGGTGCGTGTAGCGGCCCTCGACCAGGCGAAAGCCCTGCTGGCGCTCCAGGCCGAACTGCTTGAGCAGCGGGAAGAACTGGTGCGTGTCGGTCATCGCGCCCCAGGCCGTGCCGAACGCGTTGGCGTCCACCAGGGGCTGGGGCGAGGCCGTGCCGCCGGCCGCGGCGCGCGCCACGAAGTCGATCTCGCGCTGGTCGTCGCTGTGCGCGGCGATCATGCGCTGCCACGCGGCCAGGTCGGTCTGCTCGCGCACATAGACCTTGTGCACGGCCACGCCGTGGCGGTCGAAGAACTGCAGGCTGGGCGTGCCCATGCCGGGCTGCGACTTGAGCGCCTCGGCCACCACGAAGCCCGCGTGCCACTGGTTGAAGAACAGGCGCAAGTCGATCTGCTCGCCCAGCGCCAGGCCCACGGGCCCGCTGGCCGAGACCTTCTGGTACACGCCGGTCTTCTCGTGCACCACGCTCTCGTTGCGCGTGAGGGCCATCAACGGGCCGCAGGCTTCGAGCGACTGCAGCAGGCCCAGCCAGTCGGGCTTGAGCGCGATGGCCTGCAGCGGCGCGCCGTGCGCGCCGCGGTGCGCGGCGATGGCCGCGCCTTCGCTCAGGCCCAGCGCTTCGGCGGCCTCCTTGGCCCGCAGGCCGCTGGCGCGCATGCCCTGGAAGGCGGTTCGGATGTCGTGGGCATTCATGTGCTTCTCCTGAAGGTGGGGTGGGGCCGGCGTGCGTCGGTCGGTCACTGCACGCGGGCGGGAACGGGGTGCCACAGGGGCGTGGGCGTGGCTTCGACGGCCATGGCCTCGGCGGTGTGCTCCAGCTCGAGCTGCCAGCGCGTGCGCAGGTTGGCCAGCATGGTCTGCATCGGCGGCGAGAGCTGCGGGTGCGCCGAGAGGTACAGCAGGTTGGACACCAGCTTGCGCGCCATGCACGGGCGGTGCGGGCAGTCGCGCGCGCTCTGCGCGTAGCCGGTCATCAGCGCCAGGGTGCCCGCGAGCAAGGCCTCCACGCTGGGCAGGGTGTACTCCTCGTCGGCGGTCGTCTCGGTGTGGTGGTCGGCTGCGGCGGGCATGGTGGCTCCTGTGAGGTGGCTAGAAGTCGGTGACGAGCGCCACCGAGAAGCTGCGGCCCGGTGCGGTGTAGGCGTCGAGCACGGGCGAGTTCGCGGCCACGCCGACGACGTTGGTCCACTCCCAGTACTTGCGGTCCGTCACGTTGTGGATCGCGGCGCTGAGCCGCGTGGCCTTGCTGACCTGCCAGCTCGCGCGCAGGTCCAGCGTGGTGGACGAAGGCGGTGCGAACTGGTTGGCCAGGTTGGCGTAGTTGATGTCGCTGGTGGACTTCTTCATCGTGTGCGCGACCACGGCGCCCAGCTTCCAGTCGCCCACGCGCTGGTCCACGCCGAGCAGCAGGCGCGCCGGGTTGACCGTGTTCAGCGGTGCGCCCAGGCGGGTGTCCTTGCCCTTGGTCTGGCCATAGGCCAGGCGCAGGTCGGTGGCCGGGCCGAGCGCGAACTTGCCCTTGAGTTCGAAACCGCTCAGGCGCACCTGGCCGCGGTTGACTGCCTGGTAGGTCAGGGGGTTGAGCGGGTTGCCCGCCTGGCCGCCCACCACCACGAGCTCTTCGATGAAGTCCTTGTAGCGGCCGGTAAACACGGCGGCCTCCCACTGCACCGGACCCACCTTGTCGCGCGCGCCGAGCTCCAGCGTGCGGCTGCTCTCGGGTTTGAGGTTGGGGTTGGGAATCGTGCGGTAGCTCGCGAGCGTGTTCTGGAAGTAGTTGTTGAGCTGCAGCGCGCTCGGCGCCTTGAAGCCGGCCGCGAGGTTGGCGAACAGGTTCAGCTCGGCGCCAGGGCGGAAGATCGCGCCCAGCTTGGGCGAGAGCGCCGAGTCCGACAGACTGGCCGGCTGCAGCGGGTACAGCGGACTGCCCTTGGCCTTGAGGTCGAAGCGGTCGTAGCGCAGCGCCGGGATGATGCTCCAGCGCTCGCTGGCGAACTCGCTCTGCACGAACAGCGCGGTGTTGGTCTCGCTGGTGGGCGGGAAGCGCTTGAGCGGGTAGCTCTCGTAGGCGGGCGCGCCCACGCCGGTGACGATGTTGTCCATCTTCGCGACCGACACGTCCACGCCGTAGACCAGCTTCTGCCCCCAGTCGGCGCCCAGCGATCGGGCCTTCTCGGCCTGCAGCACGCCTTGCCAGAGCTTCTCGGTGTAGCTCACGTCGCGCACGCGGTAGGTGGGCGCGGCGCTGCGCCGCTCAGTCGAGACCTCCTGCGATTCGGCCTGCTGGTAGCCCACGGTGGCGCGCAACTCGTCGGCCCAGGCCGAGTTCACCTTGAAGCGGCCGTCCCAGCTCAGGCGCGTGCGCTCCATGTCGGTGGTGCCGTCCACGTCCTGCGTGGTGACGCCCATGCTGGTCGCGCGGGCCGTGTAGGCCTCGACCTCGCCCGACTTGTCCACGTGTTCCAGCGTGAGGGTGTGGCGCTGGCCCGCGCCGGGGGTGAGCACCACCTTGCCCAGCAGCGAGACGTTCTTGTCCTTCTGCGGGTTGGGCGCGGTGCGTGTGCTGTTGAGCGATTCGTTGGTGCCCTGGTTGTCCAGCTCGCCGCTGCGACCGACCTGCACGCTGCCCAGCCATTGAAGCGTGTCGTTCGGCGCGCCGACCAGCGTGACACCGACGCCGCGGCTGTCATCTTCGCTGTCGGCCTTGAGCCCCACGCGGCCACCGAAGGTCTTGCCCGGCTGGAGCAGATCCTTGGGTTCGGTGGTGAACATCGCGACCATGCCGGCCAGGCCATCGGAACCATACAGCGCGGAGTTCGCGCCCCGCACGATTTCCACGCGCGAGATCAGGCCCAGGTCGTAGTAGTCGCGACCGAACGAGGCCGAGCCGAACACGCCGCTGGAGAGTTCGCGCGGCACGCGGATGCCGTCGACCGTGAGCAGCACGCGGTTGCCTTCGAGACCCCGCAGGTTGAAGCCCGCGTTGCCATCGCGCCCGGTCGAGCCGGTGACGCCGCCGAAGCGCTGCGGCGCGCGGCGCACGCTCATGTTGGGCACCTCGCGCACGAGGTCGCGGATGTCCTGCACGCGCGCGGGGTCGAGGTCCTCGCCCGTGATCACGTCGATGCTGGCGGGCACGTCCTCGATCGCGCGCTCGCTGCGCGAGCCGCTCACCACCACCTCGCGCAAGGTGGATGCCTGAGCCACCTGGGTGGCCTGGGGCGCGGTCTGGGCCAGGGCCGGACCGGACAGCAGGGCGAGGCAGGCCAGGCAGAGCGGGCTGAGCCGCAGGGAAGAAAGGGAAAGGGAGACGGGGGAGCGCGAGGGGGTCAAGACGGCACCTGGATCCAGAGGGTGGAGGACAAGGCTGGCGTCACGACCTCAGGCGGGCTGCCGGGTGCGGGCTGGCTGGAGGATCGATTATATGCGAACGATTCTCATTTGCAAGCCGTACCGATTCTCAGCACTGAATTGATAGCGCGCTCCGCGCACAATGCGCGCCTGTCAACCAAAAACGAAAGGAGTGGTCCCATGAAAGGCGACGCCCAAGTCATCACCCATCTGCAAGCGCAGCTCAAGAACGAGCTCACCGCGATCAACCAGTATTTCGTCCACTACCGCATGCTCAAGCACTGGGGCCTGGACAAGCTGGCGGCCAAGGAATACGAAGAGTCGATCGGCGAAATGAAGCACGCCGACAAGCTCATGGACCGCATCTTCACGCTCGACGGCCTGCCCAACCTGCAGGACCTGGGCAAGCTGCACATCGGCGAGGACGTGCCCGAGATCCTCAAGAGCGACCTGGGCCTGGAAACCGGCGCGCAGAAGACCATCAAGGACGGCATCGCCCACTGCGAATCGGTGCGCGACTACGTCTCGCGCGACCTGCTGCAGACGATCCTGGACGACACGGAAGAGCACATCGACTTCCTGGAAACCCAGATCGACCTGCTGGACAAGGTGGGCATCCAGAACTACCTGCAGAGCCAGATGGGCTCGGTCAGCTGACCGCTCCCGCCCCAGGCCGTTCCCTTCTTGCCACAGAGCCCCGCCTTTTCGCGGGGCTTTTTTTGGTCTTTTGAATACGATCAATTATCATTTGCGCACACGTTCACCTTGAACCACCCTTTTTCCGTCCCGCCCAGCCCCATGATCGTTTGCGTTTGCCACCGAGTCAGTGACCAGACCATCGCACGTTGTGCGCGGTCCGGCATGGCATTCGACGACATCCAGCTCGAGCTGGGCGTGGCCACCCAGTGCGGCCAGTGCGAGTCCTGCGCGCGCACCCTGTGGTCGGAGTGCACACCCCACCAGTCGGTGGTGCACCTGCAGCTGCACCCCACCACCC
>NZ_JBYTAE010000095.1:0-24684 GCF_058787875.1 Hydrogenophaga sp. FW305-3-2-15-A-LB1
CCCCCATGACCCCCCCGTCCACCTTCCTTCAGCGGGGCGCCAAGGCTTCGCTCATCCTGGTCTTCTTCGCGTTCCCGATGTCGGTCGCGCTCGCCAATGTGGCGCTGCTGCTCACCCTGGTGTTCTGGCTGCTCGGCTGCGTCTGGGGCCATTCCCTGCGCGACACCCGCCAGGCGCTGAGCAACCCCCTGGCGGCGCCGGCGCTGGCGCTGTTCGCCTGGATCGCGCTCGCGGCCCTGTGGTCGCCAGCCGAGGGGCCGCTCATCGGCACGGCCCTGGGCAAGTACAGCAAGCTGTTGTGGGTACCGGTCTTCATCGGTCTGCTCAACGACTCGGCCACGCGCCGCCGTTGCTGGCAGGCCTTCGCGCTGGCCATGCTGTTCACGCTGGTGGTCACCTGGCTCAATGTCTGGTTCGATTTTTCCTGGACGCGCACGCACAACCAGGGCTTCGGCGAGGACCACACCGTCTTCAAGGACCGCATCGCGCAAGGCATCCTGATGTCGTTCTTCACGGTGATGGCCCTGCACCAGGCCATGCATGCGCCAACGCGGGCCCGGGCCGTGCTCGCCGCCCTGGTGGCCGCGCTGGCGGCGTTCAGCGTGCTGTTCCTGTCGTCGGGCCGCACCGGCTACCTGGCCCTGCTGCTGGCCCTGGCGGTGTTCGCGGTCTTCGCCGTCGGCCTGCACCGGCGCCGGCTGGCCATCGCGGCGCTGGCCCTGGTCGCCGTGATGGCCGTGACCTTCACCACGTCGACCCAGCTGCGGTCGCGCGTCAACGAGGCCTGGCTTGAAGCACAGAACAGCAGCATCACGGTGCCTGTCACGTCCGCAGGCGCCCGCATGGAGATGAACCGCTTCGCGCTGCAGAGCGCGCTGGAGCAGCCTGTGCTCGGCCACGGCACCGCGTCCTATCCGGTGCTGTCGCCTGCGCATTTCACCGATCCTGCGTGGTGCGCCGTGGTCTGCGTGCACCCACACAACCAGTTCACCTTCTTCCTGTTCGAACAAGGCCTGATCGGCCTGGCCCTGTTCCTGTGGTTCGTGTTCGTCATCGCACGACAGGCCTGGCGCGAAGACACGCCGCGCCGGGCGCTGATGATGGGCTTTGTGGCGGTGCTGCTGGTCGCCAACACGACGCACAGCTCGTTCTGGCTCTCGACGGAAAACCATTTCTTCATCCTGATGTCGGCGCTGCTGATGGCCGCCATCCCGATGCGCCAACGGGAGCGGGTGGCCCCATGACGAAGACCATCGCCTTTCACTCCAACCAGCTATCGATCCGGGGCACCGAGGTCGCGCTGTACGACTACGCGCTTCACAACGAGACGGTGCTGGGCCACCGCAGCCTGGTGGTCTACAACGCCGACAGCCCGCACAACAGCGCCGAGGCCCTGGCCAAGTTCAGCGCGCGCTTCGAGGTGCTGGGCTACCGCCGGATCGACGAACTCGATGCCCTGCTCGGCCGGCACCACGCGGACCTGCTGTACGCCATCAAGGCCGGCAAGAACGACGGTGTGTGGTCGCGCACGGTGCCCACGATGGTACACGCGGTCTTCCCGACCACCCCCGCGCAGGCCCATGGCGCCTCCTACGCCTTCATCTCCGAGTGGCTGAGCCGGCATTGCGCGAACGGCAAGATCCCCAGCGTGCCGCACATCGTGGAGCTGCCCGATGTGAACGAGGACCTGCGCGGCGAACTGGGCATCCCGCCCCAGGCCAAGGTGCTGGGCTGCCACGGCGGCGCCAACAGCTTCGACGTGCCCAGCGCGATCGAGGCGGTGCGCCAGGTGCTGGCGCGCTCGCCCGACACCTGGTTCGTCTTCCTCAACATCGCGCCCTTCGTGGACCATCCGCGCGCCCTCTTCCTGCCGGGCAGCAGCGACATGGTTTACAAGACGCGTTTCATCAACACCTGCGACGCCATGCTGCACGCGCGCCTGCAGGGCGAGTCCTTCGGGCTGGCCTGTGGCGAGTTCTCGATCCGCAACAAGCCCGTGATCACCTATGCGCGCAGCAAGCACCGGCACCACATCGACGTGCTGGGCGACTCGGGCTTCTGCTACACCGATGCGCGCTCGCTGGTCGACATCATCGAGAAGCTGGACCCGCAAGACCTCAAGCGACACCACTGGGACCGGTATTCCGCGCTCTACAACCGGGACGTGGTGATGGGCCTGTTCGACCGGCACCTGATCCAGCCCGCGCTGCGCAACCCCGACCGAGCCAAACCCCAGTTGAACCTGCGTTGGGCCGACCGGCTGCCGTACTACCGGCTCAAGCTCAGCATGCGCTTCGGCTAGCGCCGGGCCAGGTCGTCGGCCTGTGGCGCGTCGTAGCGCAGGGCCGCGTAGCGGAAGAAGGTCTCGAGCGCGATGAACTGGCTGTAGAGAAAGCCCGGACCACCGCACAGGAAAGCGCGCTGGAAGATGTACACGCGCAGGAACACCAGGCCGCCCATGACGAGGCCCCGCCACACGCCGCCCTTCTTGCCTTGCGCGCTGCGTTTGGTGGCACCGAGTTGCACATACTGCGCGAGCTTGCGCAGGCTGCCATACACCGTGGGGCGCGAATGGTGCAACAGGCGCGCGCGAAACTCGCGCGCCGGCACGGCCTGGCGCAGCACCGGTGCTTCGTGCACCACGCCCTCGAAGCGCTCCAGGGTGGCGCGGCGAAACAGCCGCTGGATACCGCCCCTGGGCTTCATGCGGGTGAGCGCGCGGCCGAAGGCCACTTCATCCCACCAGACGCGCCAGACGGCATCTTCATCCGACGACACCGCCCGCTCGATCTCGGTCCGCAGCGCGGGCGAGATCTCCTCGTCGGCATCGAGGAAGAACACGTAGTCCGTGTTCAGGTGCTCCAGGGCGCGGGTGCGTTGCACGGCGAAGCCCCGCCAGTCCCCGTGCAGATGGACCGCCGCGCCCAGGCGCTCGGCGCGTTCGCGGGTGTCGTCGGTGCTGCCGCTGTCGATCACCACGATCTGGTCGGCAAAAGCGGCGCTGCGCAGGCAGGCTTCGATGCGTTGCGCTTCGTTGAGCGTGAGCACGGCCACGCCCAGCGTCGGCTGTCGGGCGGGGGCCTCAGTCACGCAGCCTCCAGCGCACCAGGCCCATCCAGCGCCCGGCCATGCGCGCGAGCAGGCGCGGCGACCACGCGATCGCGCGCAACGGCAGGGCCACCGTGGTGCCCAGCAGCACCGACCAGCGCTGGCGCCGCGCCTTCGCGTGCGAACGGTGCTTGGCGGTGTAGATCAGCTTGGACTGGGCGTGGTGGTAACCGCGCAGGTACTCGCTCTTCCAGGGCGTCTTGCCCTTGACCGAGCCGCGCGCGCGGTGCACGGCGGCCAGGGCGGGCCACACGACGATGGGCCGCTGCTGCTGGAACAGCCGCAGGCAGAGGTCGTCGTCCTCGTAGTACAGGAAGAAGCGCTCGTCGAAGAAGCCCACGCCCTCGAAACGCGAGAGCCGGAACAGCATCGCCGCGCCGACCACGAAACCCACGCAGGCAGGGCCTTCGGCGCCGGGCCCGCGCGAGGACCAGGCGGTGCTCGGCCAGCGGTAGTTCACATCGGGCCGCCCGGGCGCGCCTTCGAGCTGCGGCGCCACGATGGCGGCCTCGGGCATGCCGTTGGCCACCCGCACCAGCTCGCGCAGGCCCTCGGGCGTGACTTCGCAATCGGGGTTGACCAGCAAGGCCAGCGGCGTGCGCGTGGCGGCGAGCGCGCGGTTGTTCGCGGCACCGAAACCGAGGTTGCGGCCGTGCTCGAGCACGGTGGCCTGCGGCCAGCGCGCGCGCGCCAGCGCAGGGGTGTCGTCGGTGCTGCCGTTGTCCGAGATCACCACGTGCGGGCAGTGCGCGAGCAGCGCATCCAGCGCGTCCAGGCAATGGGCGCTGTGGTACGTGACCAGGACGACGGTGACCTGGTCGAGCAGCTCGTCGGCGTTCATCTCAATGCGCGCTGGCGCCGACCACGGCATCGGGCTTGGCCTGCTTCAGCAGCTCCAGCATGGTGGCCTCGATGCGGTGCAGCGCCTCGGTGGTCTGGCCTTCGAAGCGCAGCACCAGCACCGGCGTGGTGTTGGAGGCGCGGATCAGACCGAAGCCGTCGGGCCAGTCCACGCGCACGCCGTCGATGGTGGAGAGTTTGGCCGGCGCGTCGAACTTCGCCAGCGCGACCAGCTTGTCCACCACCGCGTGCGGCTCGCCTTCGGCGCAGGCCACGTTGAGCTCGGGCGTGCTGTGGCTGGTGGGCAGGGCGTTGAGCACGGCGCTCGCGTCGGGGCTGCGGCTGAGGATTTCCAGCAGGCGCGCGCCAGCGTAGGTGCCGTCGTCGAAACCGAACCAGCGCTCCTTGAAGAAGATGTGGCCGCTCATCTCGCCGCCCAGCGGGCTGTCCAGCTCCTTCATGCGCGCCTTGATCAGCGAGTGGCCGGTCTTGTAGATGTGGGGCACGCCACCGGCCGCCTCGATCGCGGGCGCCAGGCGCTGCGAGCATTTCACGTCGAACACGATGTCGCCGCCGGGCACGCGCGAGAGCACGTCCTGCGCGAACAGGATCATCTGGCGGTCGGGGTAGATGGTCTGGCCGTCCTTGGTGACGATGCCCAGGCGGTCGCCGTCGCCGTCGAAGGCCAGGCCGAGTTCGGCGTCGGTCTCGCGCAGGGTGCGGATCACGTCCTGCAGGTTCTCGGGCTTGCTCGGGTCCGGGTGGTGGTTGGGGAAGTTGCCGTCCACCTCGCTGAAGAGTTCGATCACCTCGCAGCCCAGCGCGCGGAAGATCGCCGGGGCAGAGGCGCCGGCCACGCCGTTGCCGCAGTCCACCACCAGCTTCATGGGGCGCGCGAGCTTGGCGTCGGACACGATGCGGGCCTGGTACGCGGCCTGCACGTTGATCAGGCGCACGCGCCCGCCCTCGGCGCGCCGGTGCGTCTCGGCTTCCATGGTCTTGCGCAGGGCCTGGATGTCCTCGCCGTAGATCGCGCGGCCGGCCAGCACCATCTTGAAACCGTTGTAGTCCCTGGGGTTGTGGCTGCCCGTGACCTGGATGCCGCTGGTGCACAGCGTGGCGGCGGCGAAGTACAGCATGGGCGTGGTCGCCAGACCGATGTCGATGACATCGATCCCGGCGGCCACCAGCCCCCGGATCAGCGCGGCGGACAGGGCCGGGCCGCTCAGGCGGCCGTCGCGGCCCACGGCCACGGTCTTTTCGCCCAGTTCCAGGGCCCGGGTGCCAAAGGCCAGGCCCAATGCCTCGGCCACGCCTTCGTTCAACGCGGTGGGGGTGACGCCCCGGATGTCGTAGGCCTTGAAGATGGACGCGGCAACTTGCATGGAGTTTTTCCTCGTGACGGGCAAAACGGGCATTGTAGGAGGGGGGTACCCATCATGCCGGAGGCACATGTCCGGAAACGGCCAGTCAACCCCGTCCGAACGGCCTACCATGGCAGCCATGAACCGCTCAGACCGCATCGACGAAGACGCCTGCTACCGCGCGCTGTGCTCGCACGACGCGCGCTTTGACGGCCAGTTCTTCACCGCCGTCACCTCCACCGGCATCTACTGCCGACCGGTGTGCCGCGTGCGCACGCCCCGGCGCGAGAACTGTCGCTTCTTCGCGCACGCCGCGCAGGCCGAACAGGCGGGCTTCCGGCCCTGCCTGCGCTGCCGGCCCGAGCTGGCGCCGCGCGAGCGGCACTGGTCGACGGAAGACGCCTCCACCATCCTGGTGCAGCAGGCCACGTTGTGGCTGGACGACCCCCAGCACTGGCAGGACGACGACGGCGGCGCGATGGGCGAGCGCCTGGCGGCGCGGCTGGGCGTGAGCGACCGCCACCTGCGGCGCGTCTTCGAGGAACGCCTGGGCGTCTCGCCGCTGCAGTACCTGCTCACGCGCAAGCTGCTCACGGCCAAGCAGCTGCTGGCCGACACCGACCTGCCCGTCACCCAGATCGCCCAGGCCAGCGGCTTTGCCAGCGTGCGGCGCTTCAACGCGGCCTTTCTCGAGCACTACCGGCTCAACCCCACGCAGCTGCGGCGCGAAACCGCCACCCGCGCCCGCGACACCGGCCAGGGCACCGCGGTGCGGCTGGGCTACCGGCCGCCGTACGACGTGGCGGCCACGCTGGGCTTCTTCCGCCAGCGCCTGATCGACGGCGTGGCCTTCATCGACGAACAGGGCCTGCGCCTGGGGCAGACCCTGCGCATGGAGCTGGGCGGGCGCACCCACACGGGCTGGCTGGTGGCCGGCTTCGACGAGGCCCGCTGCCAGCTCGAGCTGCGCGTGAGCGACGACCTGCGCGAGGTCTTGCCCCAGGTGATTCACCGCCTGCGCGCCGCGCTCGACCTGGACGCCGACCCGACCGCCATCAACGCCGTGCTGCACGGCGCGTTCCCGGCCGGCGATGGCCTGCGGGTGCCCGGCGCGCTCGACGGCTTCGAACTCGCGGTGCGCGCGGTGCTGGGCCAGCAGATCACCGTGGCGGCCGCGCGCACGCTGGCGCAACGGCTGGTGAACCGCTTCGGCGAGCCCATCGAGACGCCGCACGCCGGCCTCTCCCGCCTGTTCCCCACGCCCGCCGCATTGGCCCAGGCCGAAGGCGACGGCCTGGGGGAACTCGGCATCGTGCGGCAGCGCCAGGCCGCCATCGTGGCGCTGGCGCGCGGCGTGGCCGAGCAGGGCCTGGTGCTCAACGGCAGCGCCGACGTGCCCGCCACCCTCACCGCCCTCAAGGCCATGCCGGGCATCGGCGACTGGACCGCGCAGTACATCGCCATGCGCGCCCTGCGCTGGCCCGACGCCTTCCCCGCGGGTGACGTGGCACTGCACAAGGTCATGGGCGTGCGCGAAAACAAACACCCGGCCCGCGAGGCCGAAGCCGCCTCCCTCGCCTGGAAACCCTGGCGCAGCTACGCCGTCGTGCGCGCCTGGTCGGCAGGCCACGTCGTCTCATCCACAGGAGCATCCGCATGAAACACGATCCCCTCACCGTCTTCACCACCTGGCAAGGCCCGATGGGCGCCATGACGCTGGCGGCCACGCCGCGCGGCCTGAGCGGCGTCTGGTTCGACGGGCAGCGCCACGGCCCGGACCGCTCGGCCTGGCGCCACGACCCCGACCACCCGGTGCTGCGCCAGGCCATCGAGCAGCTCACGCAGTACTTCGCCGGGCAGCGCCAGCACTTCGAGCTGCCGCTGGACCTGAGCATGGGCACGCCCTTCCAGCAGCAGGTGTGGCAGGCCTTGTTGGGCATCGCGCCCGGCGCCACCACCAGCTACGGGCGACTGAGCGCGGCCATCGGCAAACCGGCCGCGGTGCGCGCGCTGGGGGCGGCGGTGGGCCGCAACCCGATGAGCGTGGTGGTGCCCTGCCACCGCGTGCTGGGCACCGACGGCTCGCTCACCGGCTACGCGGGTGGGCTGGATCGCAAGACCGCCCTGCTCTCGCTCGAAGGTGCCACCTTGGTGTGAGGCGGCGCGACGAACGGCATTGTGCCGTTCCACTCATCAATCCATGCCCCATCCGGCATCAATCGCGCGCCGTGACACCCGGGGCGCCATGCATACTTTGACGCCATGAGCCCCACCCTCGTCCTGGAATTCCTGCTGCTGGCCGCCCTGTGGGGCGCCTCCTTCCTGTTCATGCGCCTGGGCGGCGCCGAGTTCGGCGCCCTGCCCACGGCCGGCCTGCGCGTCGCGCTCGCCGCCCTCTTCCTGCTGCCGGTGTTCTTCATCAAGGGTGTATGGGCCGACTTCCGCTCGCGCGCCCGGCCCATCCTGTTCGTCGGCCTGCTCAACTCCGGCATCCCCTTCGCCCTGTTCGCCTACGCCGTGCTGCACATCCCCACCGGCCTGACCTCCATCCTCAACGCCACCGTGCCGCTGTCGGGCGCGCTGGTGGCCTGGCTCTGGCTCAAGGACCGGCCAGGCGGCTCGCGCATGCTGGGCCTGGCGATCGGCTTCGCCGGCGTCACGCTGCTGGTGATCGGCAAGTCCGGCTTCAGCGCGGCCGGCGTGGTGAGCGACGGCCCCGTGGCCAGCACGCTGATCGCCATGGGGGCCTGCCTGCTCGCCACCCTGTTCTACGGCATCGCCGCGAGCTTCACCAAGCGCTACCTCACGGGCGCCCACCCGCTGGCCACCGCCACCGGCAGCCAGATCGGCGCGGCCCTGGGCCTGGCCATTCCCACCGCCTTGCTGTGGCCCAGCCAGCCGGTGAGCAGCACCGCCTGGGGCGCGGTCGCGGCCGTGGCCCTGCTGTGCACGGCCATCGCCTACATCATTTTTTTCCACCTGATCGAGAAGGCCGGCCCGAGCCGCGCGCTGACCGTGACCTTCCTGGTGCCGGTGTTCGCGCTGGTCTACGGCTCGGTCTTCCTCAACGAGGTCATCACGCCCTGGATGATCGGCTGCGGCGTGGTCATCGTCTGCGGCACCGCCCTGTCCACCGGGCTGGTGCGGCTGGGCTGGCTGGAGCGCGCGGCCTGAGGGCGCGCGGTCACTTCGCGGCCGATGCGCGTGGGAGGGCCTTGCCCGCCGAGGGCGAGCCGGGCAGCGCCAGCGCCACTTCCTCGAGGTAGCCGGCCAGCACCTGCGCCTCGTCGCTGAGGGGGCGGATCGCCGAGCGGTAGATCTCCGTCCCAAGCTCGATGCGCGGCCGGAAGGGCCGCGTCACGATGTCCGGGAAGATGCCGGTGGACAGCAGCATGGGGTTGATCAACCCGATGCCCACGTTCTGCTGCACCAGCGCGCACACCCCCATGGAGGTGCTGGCGATCGTGCCCTGCCCCACCAGCACGCCGGCTTCCTGCAGCGTGGCGCGCACCAGGATCGAGGTGGGCGACTCCTCGGGCAGCGCGATCACCTCGGCGTCCACCAGGTCCTGCGGCCGCACCAGGGCCTTGGCCACCAGGGGGTGGCGCCGGTGCATGGCCACCACCAGCAAGTCCTCGGAGATGGTGCGGCGCTCGCACAGTTCCACGGCGCTGATGGTGTTGGGCGCGGGCGGGTTGGTGACGCCCAGATCGACCTCGTGGTGGGCGACCAGCCGCAGCACCTCCGGCGGCCCCTCCACCCGCACCCGCACCTTGACCTCGGGGTGGCTGAGCTTGAAGCGCTGGATCGCGCCGGGCAGGATGGCGATCAAAGGGGGCGCGTGCGCCGCCACCGTCACCGTGCGGTTCGAGGCCTGGTCCAGCGTGGCGGCTTCGGCCAGCGCCCAGGCCAGGTGGTTGGCCGCCTGCTCGGCGCGCGGCAGCAGGCGGCGGGCCGCGGCGGTGGGCTCCAGCCGGCCACCCTGGCGCGTGAACAGCTCGACGCCGGTCTCGCGCTCCAGCAGGCCCAGGGTCTTGCTGACGGCGGCCTTGGAAATGCCCAGCTTGAGCGCGGCCTCGCCCAGCCCCCTGCTGCGCATCACCGCGGTGAAGATCTGGAAATGGCGGCCGTTGAGCAGCGAGGACACAGGCATGGGAAGGCGAAACGTGGGTGGTGGTCAAGGTCGAAATCGTCAACCAGAGGTTAACAAGAAAGTGCCTTGCGCTCCCGGGTGCCTCCCTAGAATTTCCCTCATCCCGTTCACCCATTCCCCCAAGAACCGAGGTAGTCCCCCGTGATCCGACAACTGCTCCCCGCCCTGATCGTTTCGGCCTTTGCCCCCTTCGCCGCGGCCCAGTCCTTCCCCTCCAAACCCGTGACCATCGTGGTCTCGGTGCCGGCCGGCGGCACCATCGACGCCATCGCGCGCATGGTGGCCAAGGACATGGGCGAGGCCCTGGGACAGCCGGTGGTGATCGACAACCGCGCGGGCGCCAACGGCAACATCGCCGCCGAGTTCGTGCGCCGCGCGCCGGCCGACGGCCACACGCTGCTGATGCTGGCCTCCAGCACGCTGACGCTGGGCCCCTACGTCATGGACAAGGTGCCGTTCGACCCGATCAAGGACTTCGCGCCCGTCGCCATGACGGCAGGCCTCAACATGGCCCTGCTGGCCCACCCCAAGGTGGGCGTGAGCGACGTCAAGGGCCTGGTCGAGAAGATGAAGGCCAGCCCCGGCAAGCTGAACTACTCCTCCACCGGCAACGGTTCCTTCCCGCACGTGGCGGGCGCCCTGCTGAACCTGGAGACCGACACCCAGGCCGAGCACCTCGCCTACAAGGGCCTGGCGCCTTCGATCCAGGACCTGCTGGCCGGCGTGGTGGACTTCACCTTCGACTCGGGCAGCGCCATCCATGTGAAGGCCGGCAAGCTCAAGGCGCTGGCCGTGATCGGCCCCAAGCGCGCGGCCGCCCTGCCCGACGTGCCCACCTTCCGCGAAGTGGGCCTGCCCGAGCTGGAGAAGATCAGCGGCTGGCACGGCGTCTTCGCCCCCGCCGGCACGCCGGACGACGTGATCCGCCGCCTGAACGCCGAGATCAACAAGAGCCTGAAGAAGCCCGCCTCCATCGAGCGCGTGCAGGCCATGGGTTTCGAGAGCGTCACCACCACCCCGGCCGAGCTCGGCAACGTGCTGCGCAAGGACCACAAGACCTACGGTGAGCTGATCACGCGCACCAAGATCTCCATCAACTGACCGCCCGGGCGCGCCGCGCCCCTCCCCCTCGTCTGTGAACGACATCGCCCGATCGACGGCGAGGGGCCTTGCTTCGCCTTTCATTTCCCGCTCCATGCCCAGCTTCCAATTCGAAACCCCACCCCGCATCGTCTGCGAGCGCGGCGCGGCCCTGCGACTCGCACCGCTGCTGCAAGGACGCCTGCATGCCTTCGTCGTCACCGACGCCGGCCTGGTGCGCGCAGGCCTGATCGACGCCCCGGTGGCCGCGCTGCGCAAGGCCGGGCTGCGCGTGACGGTGCACGACAAGGTGGAGGCCGACCCGCCCGAGCACGTGGTGCTCGCGGCGGTGGACGCGGCCCGCGTCGCCGGGGCCGACTGCGTCATCGGCCTGGGCGGCGGCAGCTCGCTGGACACCGCCAAACTGGTCGCGCTGCTCGCGGCCAGCCCCCAGCCGCTGGCCGACATCTACGGGCCGCAGCGCGCGACCGGCCCACGCCTGCCGCTGATCCAGGTGCCGACCACGGCCGGCACCGGTTCCGAGGCCACGCCCACCTCGGTGGTCTCCACGCCAGACCACCAGAAACGCGGCGTCATCAGCTCGCTGCTGTACCCCGATGTCGCCGTGCTGGACGCCCAGCTGACCCTGGCCCTGCCGCCCGCGCCCACCGCCATGACCGGCGTGGATGCGATGGTGCACGCCATCGAGGCCTACACCACCCGCCACCTGAAGAACCCGATCTCCGACGCGCTGGCGGTGCGCGCGCTCCAGCTGCTCGACCGCCACCTCGGGCGTGTGATCGCCCAGGGCGACGACATCGAAGCGCGGGAAGGCATGCTGCTGGGCTCGATGCTGGCCGGCATGGCCTTCGCCAACGCGCCGGTGGCCGCGATCCACGCCCTCGCCCACCCGCTGGGCAGCCACTTCCACGTGCCCCACGGCCTGGCCAACGCCCTGGTCATGGTGCCGGTGCTGCGCTTCAACCTGCCCGAGGCGGGCGCTGGTTACGCCGAACTCGCGCGCGCCTTGAACCCGGCGCTGCACGGGGCCAGCGACGGTGAAGCGGCCGAGGCCTTCATCGCCACCATGGCCCAGCACGTGGCGCAAGCCCCGATGCCGCAGCGGCTGCGCGAGGTGGGCATCGCCGCCAACGACCTGCCCATGCTGGCCGAGGCCGCCATGGGCGTGCAAAGGCTGCTGGCCAACAACCCGCGAGAACTGAACCAGACCCACGCCCTCGTCCTGTACACCCAGGCGCACTGACACCGAGCCAGAAGCGGTTCTACTGGGTTTGAACACATCGCCCAGGCCCTGGTGCCTCTGACCAAGGCACGCCCGCCTGGTCAGGGGTCCAGGCAACGCGATCGGTCGATGTCCTGTCAGTTCGACAGCAGCAGCAACTCGCTGCGCGCCTCGATGCCCAGCTTGATGTAGGCGCGTTTGCGCAGGGTCTGGACCGTGGACGGGGCCACGCCCATGTCCGCGGCGATGCCGTCCACACTGAGACCGTCCACGATGCCCACGCAGACCTCGCGCTCGCGCCCGGACAACCGGGGTGCCCGCTCCAGCAGGTTCTGCTCGACCAGGGCCTTGCGCGCCTGCGCGTGCAGGCGCTGCCGCCGGACATGCAAGGCGTTGAGGTGCACCTTGCGAAGAATGGGTGCGATGGCGGTCAGGCGGTCGATCTCCATCGGTGCAAAAGGCCCGCAGGACACATCGCGGTAGAGGTTGATGGCAAACGCGGTGCGGGCGACCGGCGCGTACAGGAAGCTCAACCGGCCCGTGAGTTTCGAATGCTCAAAAATCTCCTGCCGCCAGCAGATGTCCGGAATGTCCTCCAGGCCATAGTGCACCACGGTCACATCCGGCGAGGGATGCACATCCTGCTGGACCCGGCCCGCCAGGTGGGTCACCTCGTCCAGCTGGCTGTACTGCCGCTTGTAGCGGGCAAAGCACTCGGCCGTGATGTTGGGCAGGTGGTCCCCGTGCGTGCATCCATCCACCTGCGAGGGCACGGCCCCCGAGTACTCGACCAGGGAGAGGTAGTCCACCTCCACGTGCGCGTTGATGAAGTTCAGCAAGCCGCGCCCGGGTGCGGTGCTCGTCGGCACATCGAGCAGCAGGTTCATGGCCGCCGCGTCCACGTGGTGGCCGGGCGGTGGCGTGAGGACATTCCAGGTGGAGCGCATGGCGCAGCCAGTTTGAAACCTCGCCGAGAGGGCACCAATAGGGCTTACCCGGTCGGCTGCCGCGCGGCCGCGGGTCGACCTGCCCGGCGCCCTCTGCTTACTGCGCCACCAGCCCGAAGTCCTTGATGCGCTTGAGGATCACCTCGGCTTCCGCGCGGTGGCTGGCCTCGAACTCCCTGGGGGTGCTATTCATGATGTCCAGGCCCCGCTCGTTCATCAACCGGCCGACTTCGGGGTCCGCCAGAATCTTCCGGATCTCGTCCGCGAGTTTCTTCACCACGGGTTCGGGCGTCCTGGCCGGCGCGACGAAGGCGATGTAGACGGCCGCATCGAACAAGGGGTCGTCGAAACCCTGCTCCCGCATGGTCGGGACTTGCGGCAGGGCCGGCGACCGCTCTTTGCCCATGATGGCCAATGCAGTCACCTTGCCCGCCAGCACGTGCTGCTTGGCCAGCCCGGCGGAGGTCAGGCCCACGCTGACGGTTTTCGACAGCAGATCGGCCATCACCGGCGCCTCGCCGCGCTGCGGCACATGGACCATTTCGGCACCGATGATGCGATTGAGCTGTTCACCCGCCAGATGGCCCAGGCCACCGGGCCCCCACGAGCCATAGGTCAGCTTGCCGCGCTGCTCGGCCGCGTAGCGCCTGAAGTCGGCCATGGTCTTGACGGGGAGGTCCGCATTCGCGGAAATCACCGCCGGGCTGCGAACGGCTTGCGTGATGTAGCTGAAATCCTTGAACGGGTCGTACGACAGCGTCTTGTACATCGCCACGTTGTTGATCAGGGTGTCGCCCAAGGTCACCAGCAGCGTGTACCCGTCCGGTGCGGCGCGCGCCACCTCGGAAGCGCCCAGGGCACCGTTCGCCCCCGCCTTGTTGTCCACGATGACCGGTTGGCCGAGCTGCTTGGACAAACGCTCTCCCACGGTGCGGGCGACGAAGTCCGTGGCGCCGCCGGCGGCCGCGGAGGCCACGATGCGGATGGGCTTGTTCGGGAATGCGGCGGGCGCCTGAGCGAGCACCGCGAAAGGCAGCGCGGCGGCGCCGACGAGCGCCAACAGGCGAAGGATGGTTCGACGGATCATGGGGTTGTCTCCTGGATGGGGGTGTTGTTCTGTGCTAGGCCGCGACGACCGCCGGGCGAGCGGGCGCGCGCTCGCGCTCCTTCGCCAGCTCGCTGTCCACGAGGCGGCGGAACTGCACCAGCGCGTGGTCCATCGCCATGGGCAGCATGGGCGCGGCGGGATCGAGAAGCAGGTTCCGGTACTGGGCCGTGATGATCGAGCGGTCTTCCTCGAAGGCGGCGAGCAGTCCCTGGAAGATGGTGGCCGTGGTCCCGGGAATCGGCGCGGGCGCGTGGTAGGCCTGCTGGAAGAAGTAGTGGGTGGAGGTTGCCGTCTCGGGGGTCAGCGTCTGGCAGCTGTGCAGCCGCACCGCGCCCGCCATGTCGCCCTCGGCCTGGCCCGTCGGGCGCCCGCCGGAGTCCATGATGAGGGTGCCGGGCAGCAGGAAGTCGTAGATGAACCAGCGGTCGACGTTGCCTTCGAACTCGTGGAACGAGCGCCAGTACGCGGAGGGCGGCACGTCCGGCACGTGGCGCGTGACCCGGATGCCCTGCGGCACGCGCTCCACTTCGGGTTTCGACTGCGCGATCCGCGTGGAGCCCCCCAGGGTGTTCTCGTGCACGTACGACAGGTGCGAAAAGTCCAGCAGGTTGTCGCAGATGAGCATGTAGGGCGTCTCATAGTGCAGATAGCCCGGCTGGTAGTGCCACTCGGGGTGGTCGCAGGAGAAGTTGTCCGGCAGCAGCGAGGTGTCCGCGAGACCCGGATCGCCCATCCAGACGAACACCCACCGGTTCCGCACGGCAACGGGGTAGCTTCGCACCTTCGCCTTGATGGGGATGCGGTCGAGGCCTGGCGCTTCGACGCAGGCGCCTTCGGGCGAGAACTTCAGCCCGTGGTAACCACAGCGCACGCAGTCGCCCTCGCGCCGACCGGCGGAAAGTGGTGCGAGGCGGTGACAGCACCGGTCTTCCAGCGCGACGGTCTCGCCATTGGCCAGGCGGTACAGGAGCAGCGGCTCGCCCAGAATGACGCGGGAAAACAGGCCTTGCTCGGGGATCTCGTGCGCCCAGGCGGCGACGTACCAGCAGTTTCGAATGAACATGTCGTTGGCTTCCATCGTGGATGGATGCCAATCTAGACGAGGGTCATTCGGCCGTCTGTCCTCCGCTTGAAGGACAGCGTCGGAACATCGGGTGCCAGAAACCAAAATGGGCTACGCGATTTCTCACGTAACCCATTGATTTATTTGGCGGAGTGGACGGGGCTCGAACCCGCGACCCCCGGCGTGACAGGCCGGTATTCTAACCAACTGAACTACCACTCCTGGTAGATGGCGTTCGTTCTTGCGAACCAAGTGCCAACCACTTGTTGCCTACTTGCCTTGCGGCTTGTTTGGCGACCCTACGGGGATTCGAACCCCGGTACTCACCGTGAAAGGGTGATGTCCTAGGCCTCTAGACGATAGGGTCATAACCTGGACTCAAAGAGCCTTCCATTGTAGCAGCGACAGAGCTTGTTTTTTCTGCCGATGCCGCGATGAAAACCTCTTCGCGACTTCAATCCTTGGTGGAGGTAAGCGGGATCGAACCGCTGACCTCTTGCATGCCATGCAAGCGCTCTCCCAGCTGAGCTATACCCCCACAGGGTTTGCTGACCGCCCTTTGCGACTTGTCGCTCAGTGCATTTCAGCAAGCCTCAAATTATAGGCGATTTTTTCAGGCGTTCTGCAAACGGTGCAGAACAACGTCACGATTTTGCAGTTCGAGCACCGCATCGAGCGACGGCGTCTGGGCCGTGCCCATCACCAGCACGCGCACCGGCATGGCCAGTTGCGGCATCTTCAGGCCGTGCGCGGCGAGCACTTCCTTGATGGCCGTCGAGAGGCTGGCCTTGTCCCAGGCACAGGCCGCGAGCTTCTCCGCCAGCGTGGCCAGCACGGGCCGCACGGCGTCGGTGATGTGTTGCGCGCGCTCGTCGGCGTTGGGCGTGATGTCGGCGTAGAAAGCCTTGGCCCACTGGGCCAGCGCCACGGTGGTGTCGCAGCGGTCCTTGAACAGGCCGCAGATGCGCGGCAGGCGCGCGTCCGTCGTGATGCCCTGCTGCTGCAGGTGCGCGGCCACCAGCGGCGCGAGCGCGTCGTCGGCCATGGCCTTGAGGTGCTGCGCGTTGACCCACTTGAGCTTGGCTTCGTCGAACTGCGCGGCGCTGCGGCCCAGGTGGTCGAGGTTGAACCATTCGAGGAACTGCGCGCGGCTGAAGATCTCGTCGTCGCCGTGGCTCCAGCCCAGGCGCGCGAGGTAGTTCACCATGGCGTCGGGCAGGTAGCCTTCGTCGCGGTACTGCGTGACGGGCTTGGCGCCGTTGCGCTTGCTCATCTTCTCGCCCTGCTCGTTGAGCACGGTGGGCAGGTGGGCGTACACCGGCGGCTCCTTGCCGAGCGCGCGGAAGATGTTGATCTGGCGCGGCGTGTTGTTCACGTGGTCGTCGCCGCGGATCACGTGGCTGATGGCCATGTCGATGTCGTCCACCACCACGCAGAAGTTGTAGGTGGGCGTGCCGTCGGGCCGCGCGATCACGAGATCGTCGAGTTCGTCGTTGGCGATCTCGATGCGGCCCTTGACCTTGTCGTCCCAGGCCACCACGCCGCCCTGCGGGTTCTTGAAGCGCAACACAGGCTTCACACCTTCGGGCACGGGCGGCAGGGTCTTGCCGGGCTCGGGCCGCCAGGTGCCGTCGTAGCGCGGCTTCTCTTTCGCGGCCATCTGCTTCTCGCGCAGCGCATCGAGCTCGGCCACGCTCATGTAGCAGGGGTACACCTGGCCGCCGGCCACCATCTCGGCGAGCACCGCCTTGTAGCGGTCCATGCGCTGCATCTGATAGAACGGCCCTTCGTCGTGGTCCAGGCCGAGCCACTTCATGCCTTCGATGATCACGTCCACCGCGGCTTGCGAGGAGCGCTCGAGGTCGGTGTCTTCGATGCGCAGGATGAAGGCGCCGCCAGTGGAGCGCGCGAACGCCCAGGGGTAGAGCGCGGAGCGGATGTTGCCCAGGTGGATGAAGCCGGTGGGCGACGGGGCGAAGCGGGTGCGGATGGGTGCGGACATGTCAGAAGGAAGAAAGACCACGGTCAAGATCGGCCTGGATATCGCCCAGGTGCTCCAGCCCCACCGCCACGCGGATCAGGCCTTGCACCACGCCCGCCGTCTGGCGCTGCGCTTCGGTCAGGCGGCCGTGCGAGGTGCTGGCCGGGTGGGCCACCAGGGTCTTGGTGTCGCCGAGGTTGGTGGAGAGCGACATCACCTGCAGCGAATCGAGCACGTGGAAGGCGCGCGCGCGGGCCTGCTCGGGGTCGGCGCCCTTCACCTCGAAGGACAGCACGGCACCGCCGCAGCCCGACTGCTGCGCCATCGCCAGCGCGTGCTGCGGGTGGCTGGCCAGCCCGGGGTAGTACACGCGGGCCACCGACGGGTGGGCCTCCAGCCACTGCGCGAGCGCCAGGGCGTTGGCCGACTGGGCGCGCATGCGGATGTCCAGCGTCTCCAGGCCCTTGAGCACGACCCAGGCATTGAAGGGCGCCAGCGTCATGCCCGAACTCTTGAGCACCGGCAGGAAGGTCTTGGTCACCAGCTCCTGGCTGGCGCACAGGGCGCCGGCCATCACGCGGCCCTGGCCGTCGAGGTACTTGGTGCCGGAGTGCATGACGATGTCGGCGCCCAGCGCCATGGGGCGCTGCAGGGCTGGCGTGGCGAAGCAGTTGTCCACGCACAGCAGCGCGCCGGCGGCGTGGGCGATGTCGGCCAGCGCGCGGATGTCGCAGACCTCGGTGAGCGGGTTGGTCGGCGTCTCGGCGAACAGCAGGCGCGTGTTGGGCTTGACGGCCGCCTTCCAGGCCGCGACGTCGGTCTGCGACACGAAGCTGGATTCGACGCCGAACTTGGCGAGGTCCGAACCGATCAGCTTGATGGTGGAGCCGAACATGGAGTGCGAGCACACCACGTGGTCGCCGGCCTTGAGCAGGCCCAGGCACATCATGAGAATGGCCGACATGCCCGAGGCGGTGGAGATGCAGGCCTCGGCGCCTTCGAGCGCGGCCAGGCGCTGCTCGAAGCTGGCCACCGTGGGGTTGCCGTAGCGGCCGTAGGTGAAGCCGTCCTCGTCGCCGGCGAAGCGGCGTGCGGCGGCTTCCGCGCTGGGTTGCACGTAGCCGCTGGTGAGGTACAGGGCTTCGGAGTTCTCGCCGTACGGGCTGCGTTCGACGGCTTCGCGCACGGCGAGCGTGTCGCGGTGCAGGTCAGGTTTCTTGGCGTTCATGAAGATGGGGTGTCAGACGACCTGGGCATTGGGCAAGGCGAGGCGCGAGGTGTCTTCCTCGCCCTCTTCGCTCTGGTCACGGCCGGCGTTGAGGCGGGCGATGTCGGCCGGCGTGATGTCGCCGGTGACGTACACGCCGTCGAAGCACGAGGCGTCGAAGCCGTCGAGCTTGGGATTGAGCGAGCCGATGGCCTGCTTCATCGCGTCCACGTCCTGGTAGATCAGCGCGTCGCAGCCGATGATCTCGCGCACCTCGTCGACGGTGCGGCCATGGGCCACGAGTTCGTCGGGCGTGGGCATGTCGATGCCGTAGACATTGGGGTAACGCACGGGCGGCGCGGCGCTGGCCAGGTAAACCTTGCGCGCACCGGCGTCGCGCGCCATCTGCACGATCTCGCGGCTGGTGGTGCCGCGCACGATGGAGTCGTCCACCAGCAGCACGTTGCGGCCCTTGAATTCGCTGCCGATCACATTGAGTTTCTGGCGCACCGATTTCTTGCGCACGCCCTGCCCCGGCATGATGAAGGTGCGGCCCACGTAGCGGTTCTTCACGAAGCCTTCGCGGTACGGCAGGCCCAGCAGCTGGGCCAGCTCCATGGCGCTCGGGCGCGAGGATTCGGGAATCGGGATCACCACGTCGATCTCGTTCGGCGGCACGGTGGAAACCACGCGCTTGGCCAGCGTCACGCCCAGGTTCAGGCGCGCCTGGTAGACCGAGATGCCGTCCATCACCGAGTCGGGCCGGGCCAGGTAGACGAATTCGAAAATGCAGGGGTTGTGGCTGACCTTGTCGGCGCACTGCTCGAACTGCATCTGGCCTTCGAGGTCGACGAACACCGCTTCACCGGGCTGCAGATCGCGGTCGAACTCGAAGCCGTTGCCCTCCAGCGTGACGGACTCGCTGGCCACCATCACGCCGCCGTTCTTGTTGCGGCCCAGGCACAGCGGGCGGATGCCATGGGGATCTCGGAAGGCCAGCAGGCCGTGGCCGGCGATCAGCGCCACCACGGCGTAGGAGCCCTTCACGCGCCGGTGCACGCCGCGCACGGCGGCGAAGACGTCGGCCGGCTTGAGGGTGATGCCGCGCGTGACCTTCTCCAGCTCGTGCGCCAGCACGTTGAGCAGCACCTCGGAATCGCTCTCGGTGTTGACGTGGCGGTGGTCGGTCTGGAACAGCTCCTGGGCCAGCGCCTTGGCGTTGGTCAGGTTGCCGTTGTGCACCAGCACCAGGCCGAAGGGCGCGTTCACGTAGAAGGGCTGCGCCTCTTCCTCGCTGAAGGCATTGCCCGCGGTGGGGTAACGCACCTGGCCCAGGCCGCACAGGCCGGGCAAGGCGCGCATGTTGCGGGTGCGGAAGATGTCGCGCACCATGCCCTTGGCCTTGTGCATGAAGAACTTGCGGCCCTGCTGGGTCACGATGCCGGCGGCATCCTGGCCCCGGTGTTGCAACAGCAACAGCGCGTCGTAGATGAGCTGATTGACTGGCGTCTTGCTGACCACGCCCACGATTCCACACATGATTGAATCCTCAGGAAAACTAACGGATATATCGGGCCACGGCCTCGGGCAACAAGGGCTTGATCTCGTGCAGCGAGGCCGACAGCACGGAAGCGGTGGCCGACTCGCGCCACCACGCGGCCCCCTCCATCTGCGTCATGCTCACCACGAGCGCCACCGCCAGCAGGATCACCCCACCGCGCAAGAGGCCGAACGCGCCTCCGAGCACCCGGTCCACCGGTCGCAGGCCGACCGAGGCCACCAATTTCTGCACCAGCCAGGCTCCCAGGCCGGCGGCGAAAGCCACCACCACGAACACCAGGACAAAACCGACCGCCACCCGCATGGGCGGCGACAGGCCGTCCATCGGCAACCAGGTCCCGGCCTCGTCGGCGAAGGCCTGGGCCAGCACGAAGGCCGCCACCCAACCCGCCACCGACAACACCTCGTACACCAGACCGCGCCACAACCCCAGCAGCACCGACAGCAGCAACACCGTGAGCAGCACCCAGTCGGTCAAGGCCATCAGCGCGTCACCCCACCCGACGTCACAGCGTCAGGACGGCGGCGGTCAGGCCCAGGGCCTTCACACGGGCGGCGGCCTTCTCGGCGTCCGCGCGGTTCTCGAACGGGCCCACGCGCACCCGGATGCGCTTGCCATCGGGCGTCTGGGCGACGTGCGTGTAGGTCTTGAGACCCGCACCTTCCAGTTTCTGGCGCACGGCGCGCGCGCCGGCCTCTTCCGAAAACGCGCCCACCTGCACCACGAGGCGCTCGGCGCCAGCGGCCGGTTTGGCGGCGGCGCTGGCCGGCGCGGCGGCCGGCTTGCCTTCGAGCAGCGCGCGTGCCCGGTCGGCCTCGGCGGGCGACGGGGCGGCGGGCTTGGCGGGTGCAGGTGCCGGCGCGGCGGCCACGGGCGCAGGCGCCGGTGTGGGCGCTGGGGCGGCAGCTGGCGCGGGTTTGGGTGCGGCTTCGACCACTTCCTCGCGGGCACCCAGGCCCTCACGCACCGGCAGCGGTGCGCTGGCGGCGGCGGCAGGCGGCTTGGTGGCGGCGGGCTTGGCAACCGGCGCGGGCGTGCCCTTGGCCGGGATCTCGATGGGAATGTCGACGGGAATCGGGCGTGGCTGCGTGTCGAACAGCAGCGGGAAGCCGACCACGCCCAGCAGCACGAGCACGCTGGCGCCGATCAGGCGGTGGCGGGCGCGGCGGCGCACGGCCTCGATGCTCTGCGGCGGGGGGGTCGAGGCGTTGCCCTGGGAACCTGAACGGGATTTGAACATCGGGGGGACCGTGGCGATAAAAGGCTAGGCGGACAGGTGTTTCGCCGACATTCGGGGCACGCCGTCCTGCAATACGCCACCCACGGTGTAGAACGATCCGAAGACCACGATTCTATCAGCGGGGTCCGCGGCGGACACCGCGGCCCGCAGGGCGTCCATGGGGTCGGTGTGCCTTCCCGCCACCCGGCCCTTGCATTGGGGATGGGCCTCCAGCTGTTCGGCCAGGGCGGCGGCCGAACTGGCGCGCGGCAGGGGCAGGTTGGTGAGGTGCCAGCGGTCGATCAGCGGCGCGATGCGGTCCAGCATGGCGCCCAGGTCCTTGTCGGCCATGGCGCCGAACACGGCGTGCGTGGTGGGGTAGAAGCCCATGGCGTCGAGGTTGGCGGCGAGCGCGGCCACCGAATGCGGGTTGTGCGCCACGTCCAGCACCAGGGTGGGCGTGCCCGGCACGATCTGGAAGCGCCCGGGCAGCTCCACCAGGGCCAGGCCGTTGCGCACCGCCTGCGCCGTCACCGGCAGCCGCCCGCGCAGGGCCTCCACCGCCGCCAGCACGCCCGAGGCGTTGACCAGCTGGTTCGCGCCGCGCAGCGCCGGGTAGGCCAGGCCGGCGTAGCGCCGCCCGCCGTGCGAGGGGTGCATGGCCCAGCCCCATTGCTGCTGGTCGCCCGCGAAATGGAAGTCCTTGCCCAGGCGCCAGAGCTCGGCGCCGATCTCCAGCGCGCGGTCCAGGATGCTCTGCGGCGGCACCGGGTCGCTCACCACCACCGGGCGGCCGGTGCGCATGATGCCGGCCTTCTCGAAGCCGATGGCCTCGCGGTCGTTGCCAAGCAGGGCCATGTGGTCGAGGGCGATGCTGGTGATGACCGCGCAATCGGCGTCGATGATGTTCACCGCGTCCAGCCGGCCGCCCAGGCCCACCTCGAGAATCGCCACGTCCAGCCCGCTGCGCGAGAGCGTGCGCAGGATGGCGAGCGTGGTGATTTCGAAATAGCTCAGGCTGATCTCGCCGCCCTCGTCGCCGGCCTGGCCCTTGCGGGCCACCTCCACCTCGGCGAAGGCCGGCACGAGGTCGTTGGCGGCCACCGCCTCGCCCGCGACGCGGCAGCGCTCCTCGAAGTGCACCAGGTGGGGCGAGGTGTAGACGCCGGTGCGGTAGCCCGACTGCGTGTAGACGGCCTCCAGCATCGCGCAGGTGGAGCCCTTGCCGTTGGTGCCGGCGACCGTGATCACCGGGCAGTCCAGCGCCAGGCCCATGCGCTGGGCGACGCGCTGCACACGCTCCAGCCCCATGTCGATGGTGACCGGGTGCAGGCGTTCGGCATGGGCCAGCCAGTCGGCCAGGGTGGTGGGGTGATCGGGCACGGGAATGTCAAGCATGGGCAGGATTGTCCCATCGCCGTCCCGGGCCCGGGGCCGCGGGGACATGGCGGACAATGCGGGCCATGATCACCGTTCATGGCATCCCCAACTGCGACACCGTCAAGAAGGCCCGCACCTGGCTGGCGGAACACGGCGTCGAGCACCACTTCCACGATTTCAAGAAACAGGGCGTGCCCGAGGCCGCGCTCGACCGCTGGCTGACCGCCGCCGGCTGGGAGACCGTGATTAACCGCAAGGGCACCACCTGGCGCCAGCTCGACGAGGCCACGCGCATCGGCGTGAAAGACGCCGCGAGCGCCCGCGCCGTGGCGCTGGCGAACCCGAGCGTGATCAAGCGCCCGGTCGTGCAGTGGGCCGACGGTGCCATCACCGTGGGCTTCGACGCCACCGCCTGGCAGCAACGCCTCTGAGCCGGCGCGGCGCGCCCCGGCCCGCGGCCTAAAATCGCGGTTTCGCCTTTCGTCTTCGCTTTACTCCCCCTCCAACACCATGAGCACCACCCAATTCGACGGCGTGACCGTCAACACCCAGGCCAACGTGTACTTCGACGGCAAGTGCGTCAGCCACGGCATCACCCTGGCCGATGGCACGAAAAAGTCGGTCGGCGTGGTGCTGCCCGCCACCCTCACCTTCAACACCGGCGCGCCCGAGATCATGGAATGCGTGGCCGGCGGCTGCGAGTACTTGCTGGCGGGCACCACGGAGTGGAAGAAGTCGGGCCCTGGCGAGAAATTCAACGTGCCGGGCAACAGCAGCTTCCAGATCCGCGTGACCGAGCCCTACCACTACATCTGCCATTTCGGCTGATCGACTCCCGCCGCCGAAAGAACGAACGCCATGGCCACCATTCTTCAGAACCTCCCCACCCAACAGAAAGTCGGCATCGCCTTCTCCGGCGGCCTGGACACCTCCGCTGCGCTGCTGTGGATGAAGCAGAAGGGCGCGATCCCCTACGCCTACACCGCCAACCTGGGCCAGCCCGACGAGCCGGACTACGACGAGATCCCGCGCAAGGCCCTGGCCTACGGCGCCGAGAAGGCGCGCCTGATCGACTGCCGCACGCAGCTGGCGCACGAAGGCATTGCCGCGCTGCAGTGCGGCGCCTTCCACATCAGCACGGCCGGCGTGACCTACTTCAACACCACGCCGCTGGGCCGCGCGGTCACGGGCACCATGCTGGTGGCCGCGATGAAGGAGGACGACGTCCACATCTGGGGCGACGGCTCGACCTTCAAGGGCAACGACATCGAGCGCTTCTACCGCTACGGTCTGCTGACCAACCCGAGCCTGAAGATCTACAAGCCCTGGTTGGACCAGCTGTTCATCGACGAGCTGGGCGGCCGCGCCGAGATGAGCGCGTTCATGACGGCCAACGGCTTCGGCTACAAGATGAGCGCCGAGAAGGCCTACAGCACCGACAGCAACATGCTGGGCGCCACGCACGAGGCCAAGGACCTGGAGCACCTCAACAGCGGCATCCGCATCGTCAACCCGATCATGGGCGTGCCGTTCTGGCGCGAGGACTGCGCGGTGAAGGCCGAGGAGGTGACGGTGCGTTTCGAAGAGGGCCAGCCGGTGGCGCTCAATGGCGAGACGTTCGCGAGCCCGGTGGACCTGATTCTGAAGGCCAATCAGATCGGCGGGCGCCATGGCCTGGGCATGAGCGATCAGATCGAGAACCGCATCATCGAGGCCAAGAGCCGTGGCATCTACGAGGCCCCGGGTCTGGCGCTACTGTTCATCGCGTACGAGCGCCTGGTGACGGGCATTCACAACGAGGACACGATCGAGCAGTACCGCATCAACGGTCTGCGCCTGGGCCGGTTGCTGTACCAGGGCCGCTGGTTCGACCCGCAGGCCATCATGTTGCGCGAGACGGCGCAGCGCTGGGTGGCGCGTGCGATCACGGGCGAGGTGACGGTGGAGCTGCGCCGGGGCAACGACTATTCGATCCTGAACACCGAGAGCGCGAACCTCACGTACGCGCCGGAGCGGCTGAGCATGGAGAAGGTGGAGGACGCGCCGTTCTCGCCGCTGGACCGCATCGGCCAGCTGACCATGCGCAACCTCGACATCACCGACACGCGGGCCAAACTGGGCATCTATGCCAAGAGTGGTCTTCTGTCGCTCGGTGAGGGTTCGCAGATGCTGAAGCTCGAAGGCGAATAACGTCTTTCTTTCAGTGACCTCGCGGGGTCGGGGCGCTCCGGCGCTCTGCTCCGCGGGTGTCCCCCGGCGGCGGCGGACCCGAAGAAGCGCAGGCGAGAAACCTCAGACCACCACAGGCTCCGGCTCCAGCAAAATCCCGAACCGCTCATACACACTGGTCTGGATGGCCTTCGCCAAAGTCATCACCTCCCCCCCGGTCGCCCCACCCCGGTTCACCAACACCAGCGCCTGCTTCTCGTA
>NZ_JBYTAE010000096.1:0-24549 GCF_058787875.1 Hydrogenophaga sp. FW305-3-2-15-A-LB1
CCCCCACCCATCGCGACATAGGCCAGCGCCAGCACCACACCAGGGCGCGCGCCCCTGGCGAGCCACCAGCCCCCGCCAATGTTGCCGACCATGTTGATGCCCGCGGCCAGGGCGCTGAGCACGGCCACCGTGGCGCCGGTGTACCCGGCCTGGTGGTAGATCGTCGGCAGGAAACCGACCACGGCCAGCCATTGGCCCGAATACAGGAAGAAGGCCAGCGCCATCAGCCAGGGGCCGGGCGCCCGCAGGGTCCGTCGAAGCCGTGGGCCCAGGGCCGTGGCGCTGGATGCGGACTGCGCTTGTGCGTCCGGGGTCACCCATTTCGCCAGTCCGACCGCCGCCAACAGGGAAAGCAGCGCCAACAGCAACCAGGCCCAGCGCCAACCGACGGCGGAGAGCAAGGGCACGCCGAGCAGCAGGGCCAGCGAAGTGCCCAGGGGCATGTACGCCCCCCACCAGCCGAGCGAACGGGACAGCGTGGGCGCATGGTGCACGCGCTGCCGCAGCAGGCCCGGCGCCGGCAACACGGCAGAGAGGAAGCCCATGCCCTCGATCACCCGCGTGGCCAGCAACACGTGAACGTTGGGGGCCAGCGCGCCCAGCGCACTCCCCGTGGCCAGCAACAGCAAGCCGGCCAGCATGACGCGGCGAGGACCCAGCCGATCCGCCATCAGCCCCACCACCAAGCCCAGCGTCATGCCCGCCAGCTGCACCAGCGACAACAGGAACCCGGCTTGCACCAGACTCAATCCCAGGCTCTCGCGCAACACCGGAATGGCCACCGGCAGTTTGCCCACGTGCAAGGCGCAGGTGACGCCCACGGCGACCACCAGGGCCGCCAGCGGCCGCGAAGCGAGGCCGGGAGACGCCGTCATGGGAACAGCACGGCGCCATAAAGGCGCTCGTGCTCACGGATGGCAAATCGGTCCGTCATGCCAGCGATGTAGTCGGCCACCGCCCTGGCCAGGTGTTGTTTGCGCCCATGCGCCTCGGGCAATTCGCCAGGCGCGTTCATGTAGCGATCGAACAAGTCACTGACCACGCGGCGCGCACGATCCGTGGTCTCCATCACCTGCGGATGGCGGTAGAGATTGCGAAACAGGAAACTTTTCAACACTTGCGAGCGTTCCCTCATGCCATCGGAGAAGGCCACCAGCGGCGGACCCGCGCGCACGGCGTCCGCGCTGTGAACCTGCGCCGTCGAGAGCCGCGCGCGCGTGGTGTCGATCACGTCATAGACCTGGTCGCTGAGCATGAGACGGATGGACTCGAACAACAGGCGGCGCCCCTGCAGCTGCGGATGCGCCTTCAAGGCCGTGCGGCGGTAGTGCTCGAACAGCTCCACGTCGGCCATCTGGTCCAGGGTCAACAAGCCCGAGCGCACACCGTCGTCGATGTCGTGCGCGTTGTAGGCGATCTCGTCGGCCAGGTTGCACAACTGCGCCTCCAGCGAGGGCGAGCCCCCCTGCAGGAACCGCGATGCCACGCCGCCCGGCTCCTGTTGCTCCAGCCGCTGGGCGTTGGCCCGGGAGCAGTGTTTGAGAATGCCTTCGCGGGTCTCGAAGCAAAGGTTCAAACCGTCGAAGGCGGGGTAACGCTCTTCCAGTTCATCGACCACGCGCAGACTCTGGAGGTTGTGTTCGAACCCCCAGCTGTCGGTATCGCCGGGCACCGCTTGCGCGGACGCGGCCTTGAGGCACGCGTTGAGGGCATCCTGCCCGGCATGGCCAAAGGGCGTGTGGCCCAGATCGTGGGCCAGGGCAATGGCCTCGACAAGGTCTTCGTTGAGGCGCAGCGAGCGCGCGATGCTCCGACCCAGCTGAGCGACCTCCAGCGAATGGGTCAGGCGCGTGCGGAACAGGTCGCCTTCGTGGTTCAGGAACACCTGGGTCTTGTAGACCAGCCGCCTGAACGCGGTCGAATGGATCACACGGTCCCGGTCGCGTTGGAACGCGGTGCGGGTCGGCGCTTCGGGCTCAGGATGGCGACGTCCCCGACTGAGCGCCGGATCGCTGGCGAAATCCGCCAGCCCGGTGGGCAGGGGGGTGGTCGGCACGGCCATCAGGCCCGGCAACTGGCTTCGATCACCTGAGCCACCACCGCGTCGGGGGCGCTGCGCATGCTGGCGTGGCCCGGGGCATCGATCACCACGAACTTGATGGCCCCACCCTCGGACTTCTTGTCCACCCGCATCAACTCCAAGTAGCGGCCCACATTGTCCTGGGCGTCCAGCACCGGCGCCACCGTGGGCAAGCCCGCGCGCCGAACCAATGCGGTCAGGCGTTCGACAAAAGCGGCGTCCACCAGACCCAGGGCCGCCGACAGGCGCACGGCCATGACCATGCCGCAACCCACCGCTTCGCCATGCAGCCAAGCCCCATAACCCATACCCGCTTCGATGGCGTGCCCGAAGGTGTGGCCAAAATTCAGAATCGCGCGCATGCCCGACTCGCGTTCGTCCTGGCCCACCACCCAGGCCTTGATCTCGCAGCTGCGGCGCACGGCGAAAGCAAGCGCGTCGGCGTCGCGCGCCATGAGTGCGTCCATGTTGCTTTCGATCCAATCCTGGAAAGCCATGTCGGCGATCGGTCCGTACTTGATGACCTCGGCCAACCCCGCGCTGAGCTCCCGCTCGGGCAAGGTCTTGAGCGCGTCGAGGTCGCACAGCACACGCCGAGGCTGGTAAAAGGCCCCGATCATGTTTTTGCCCAACGGGTGGTTGATGGCCGTCTTGCCCCCCACGGACGAATCCACCTGCGCGAGCAAGGTGGTTGGCACCTGCACGAAAGGGACGCCACGCATGTAGCTCGCGGCAGCGAATCCCGTCATGTCGCCGACCACCCCACCGCCCAGCGCAAAGAGCACGGTCTTGCGGTCGCAACCGTTGGACAACAAGGCATCAAAAATGAGGTTGAGCGATTCCCAGGTCTTGTACGCCTCGCCATCGGGCAGCACCACGGTGTGAATCGCCTTGTAGCGCGGCGCCAGAGAGTCGACCAGGCGGTCCCGGTACAAAGGCCCCACCGTCTGGTTTGTGACGATCATGGCGCTGGTGGCGCTGGGCAGATCGGCATAACTCTCGGGTGCGTCCAGCAGGCCTGCACCGATGACGATGCCATAGCTGCGATCGCCGAGATCGATGTCCACCCGTTGGGTGCGCGGGGCCGTGTGCGATGAAGTCATGGACACCGAGTTTATTCGGTGTCCGTCCCGAAGGTCTGGAAAGCGCTAAGGCGCGCCGGGGACTGGTGGGGGCGTGGAAGCGGGCGCCACCGACCCATCGAGCTCCAGCTGCATCACGATCATGTTGACCAGCGTGGCCACCGAAGGGCGACCGGTCTCGATGACGAAATGCGCGGTCTGACGGTAGAGGGGATCGCGCACGTCGAACAGGTCGCGAATGCGCTGCAACGGATCTTCCACTTGCAACAAGGGCCGGTTGCGGTCGTACCGCAGTCGGCGGTACACCTCTTCCGGTGTGGATTTCAGATAGAAGACCTTGCCACGTCCGTGCAGGTGCTCGCGGTTTTCGGGCCGCAAGACCGATCCGCCGCCAGTGGACACGACAGCGACCGGTCCTTGCGTCAACTCATCGATGACAGAGGCTTCGAGGTCGCGAAAACGCGCTTCGCCCTCCCGCTCGAAAAACTCCCGGATCGAACAACCCAGGCGCTGCTCGATCACGTGGTCGGAATCGAAGAAGGGGAGAGCGAGGCGTCGGGCCAGTTGCCGCCCGACCGTCGACTTGCCGGATCCCGGCAAGCCGATCAGATAGCTCGATGAAACGCTCAATTGATTGCCGCGCGCCCCAATACACGTGGTGTGATGAAGATCAGGAGCTCGGACTTGTTCGCAATGCGGTTGCGCGACTTGAACAGGTTGCCCACGGCGGGCAAGTCGCCCAGCAGGGGCACCTTGTTGACTTCATCGCGTTCGGTCTGCTCGAAGATGCCACCAATCACCACCGTTCCGCCGTTCTCCACCAGCACCTGCGTCTGCACGTGTTTGGTGTTGATCGCGATACCGTCCGGCGTCGATTCGCCACGGCTGTCCTTGTTGATGTCCAGGTCCAGAATGATGTTGCCCTCAGGCGTGATCTGCGGCGTCACTTCCAGCTTCAGGTTGGCCTTGCGGAACGCAATCGCCGTGGCACCGCTGGAGGTCGCCGTCTGGTACGGGAACTCCGTACCTTGTTCTATCAAGGCCTTGACCTGATCGGCCGTGACCACGCGCGGGCTCGACACGATACGGCCCTTGCCGTCCGATTCGAGCGCGGAAATCTCGAGGCTCAGGAACCGGGAGGCGCTAGGGTTGAAGAGCGACAGCGCGAAGGAAGCCGCCTGCGCCGTGCTTGGGTTGGCTGGCAGGTTGACGAAGGGCGCCGATGTCAACGCAGGGCCCGCCGGCGACGACGCGGCGCTGTAGTTCGAACCGAAATTGCCTTGAATCGGGCTGCCATTGGCAGAGCCCACACCAAAGCCGCGAACACCGCCACCCAGCCGCACGCCCAGGGATTTGCCAAAGGTGTCATCGGCTTCCACGATGCGCGCCTCGATCATCACCTGACGGATCGGGATGTCGAGCTTGCGGATCAGCTCCTGCACCTGCTCAAGGCGCGACGCGATATCGGTCACGAAGAGCTGGTTGGTCCGGGGCTCGGAGATCACACTGCCGCGATCGGACAGGATGCGCGCACCGGCCGCCCCGCTCCCGGAGGAAGCGCTGCTGCCACCCGTCGTGAGTTGCGCGGCGATGTCGGCCGCCTTGGCGTAGTTCATCTGGAAGCCCTGCGTTCTCAGGGTCTCCAGGCTTTCGATCGACACCTTGGACTCCAGCTCCTGCTTCTCGCGGGCCGCGATCTCATCCTTGGGCGCGATCCACAGCACATTGCCGGACTTGCGCATGCCCAGACCTTTGGCCTGCAGGATGATGTCCAGCGCCTGGTCCCAAGGCACGTCCTTGAGTCGCAGCGTGACCGCGCCGGTGACCGAATCGGAGGTCACGATGTTGAAGTTGGTGAAGTCCGCGATGACTTGCAGCAGCGAACGAACCTCGATGTTCTGGAAGTTGAGCGACAGCTTCTCGCCGTTGTAACCCGGGCCCTGCGTCAGCTTGGAAGAATCGATTTTCTGTTCACGCACTTCCAGCACGAACTGGTTGTCGCTCTGGTACGCCGAATGCTCCCAGTTGCCCGTCGGGGTCACCACCATGCGCACGCGGTCACCCGCCTGCGAGGTGGTCACGCTTTGAATCGGTGTGCCGAAATCGCTGACGTCCAGGCGGCGGCGCAAGCCTTCGGGCAGCGAGGTCTTGAGAAATTCGACGACCAGGTTCTGTCCCTGCTGGCGAATATCCACACCAACCTGGTTGTTGGCCAGTTCGACCACCACACGGCCCGCATTGCCAACACCACGGCGGAAGTCGATGTCCCGCAAGGCGGCCACGTCGCGGTTGCGGTTTTCGGCAAAGGCCGAAGGTGGCGCCGTCGCGGCAGTCACCGGTTGAGCACGCTCCAACACCACCAGCAGGGTCTTGCCTTCAATCCTGGCCTCATAGGCGGCCGACTGCTTCAGGTTGATGACCACGCGGGTGCGATCACCCGCCTGCACCACGTTGGCCGAGCGAAGGTTGCCTTCATTGATGTCCACCGCATTGCGCCCAATGGCGTTGGCCACGCCGGGGAAATCCAGAGCGATGCGCGCGGGCGCCTGAATGGTGAACCCCGTGGGCAAGGCCGCCAAAGGCTGGGTGGTGTTGATGCGGATGACCTCCACGCCCCCTTGAATGCCCCCCGTGATCGATTGGATCGCGTTTTGAGCCTGAGCCCACACGGTGGTCAACGTCATGCAGGCGAGCACGGCCCCCTTGAGCACTCCTCGCCCCAATGCTGCGAATCCCGTTGCCCTGTTTGGCTTGTTCATTTAGAAGCACCCTCTTGTAATTGCAGCGCCGCAGCGCGCTCGATCCATTCCCCCGCCGAATCCTGCACGATCTCGCGCATCACCACCTCGGTCTCGGTGATGCGCGTGACGCGTCCGAAGTTCTGCCCCAGGTAGTTGCCGGGCCTGACCTGATACAGCAGGCTGTCCACCTTCACCAGTGCCACCAGTTTTCCATCGCGGTTGAGGCTGCCCACCATAGCCATCGCGTCCAGCGGATGGGCTTCGAGAGGTTGTTTGCGGCGGTTCAGTTCGGGCTCGAGAAGCGCCGCGTTGACCACGGGCGCTGATTGGCTGCCGCGCAACACGCTCGCCAGCTTCTCTTCGCTGAACGGCTGCATCTGGCGCTCACCCAAGTAGGCCTGTGGAACGAACTTGGTGGGCTCCGGAATGGGCTGGATCGAGGGTTTGATCGAGTTGCGTTCGGTCTGCATCCAGACCTGCAGTTCATCCTCACCAGACGATGTGCACGCAGTCAAAGTCGATGCCAGCAGCACGGCAACACCCATAGGGATCCATTGGCGGTGCGTCACGGCGTAGCTCCCTTTGGTGCAGCCGCCTTTTGCTGCGCAGCGATCTCTTGCTGGTCGAGGTAACGGAAAGTCTTGGCCGTGCAATCCAGCGTCAGGATACCCTCACGATCTTTGATGGGCGTCAGGGTCAAGTTGTTGAGGGTGACGATGCGCGAGAGGTTCGCGATGTCGGCCGCGAACAGCCCGATGTCGTGGTAGGTCCCGGTGACGCGCACGGCGATCGGCAATTCCGCGTAGTACTCCTTCACGCTCACCTGGCCCGGGCGAAAAAGTTCGAACTGCAGACTTCGGCCCAGACCGGCCTGATTGATGTCAGACAGCAGCGCGTCCATCTCGGCCTTGCTGGGCAGTTGCTTTTCAAGCTGCGTCACGTATTGCTGCACCTGCTCGAGCTGTTTTCGCAGGGCGTCCAGGTTGACGGCTTGCACGAGCTTCTTGCGATAGTCTTCGCGCAATTGCACTTCGCGCGCCTTTTCGGCAATCAACTCTTCATCCGAGTTCTTGAGCCAGGCAAACCACAGTGCGGCAACCACCGCCACGCACACCGCCACGAACAACAGGTTGCGAGGCAGACCCGGCCATTGCGAGGGGTCGTTGGGATCCAGTCCGGTGAACTGGGCTTTGAGCTTGTCCTGGATTCCCTTGAAATCCACAGCGATCTTGGGCGTTCTGGCCATGTTGCGCGGACCCTTGTTCAGACTTTGCGCTGCGCAGCTGGCGCGGCGGAGGCCGGAGGCGCGGAAGGACGCTTCAGCGAAACACGGATGGTGAAATTCGAGACGCGGCGCTGATCTCGGCCTCCGGCCGCGGGTCTAGCCGCTACGATTTCAACCAGATCCGGTCGCACCAACCAGGGGCTGTTGTTCGATAGATTGCGCAGCAGATCGGAGACGCGCTCTTGCGACTGAGCCACGCCCACCAGCAACACGCTCTGGTTATCCTGCTTCATGCTGGTGAGGTAGACCCCATCGGGCAGTTGCGCGACCAGCTCATCCAGCAAGTGCACGGGCAGATTGCGGTCACCCTGCAGGTTCTCCACCGCCGTCTGGCGAGCGCGCAAGGAGGCGATTTCGCGCTGCAGATTGGCGATGTCCTTGATCTCGGTATCCAGCTTCGTGATTTCACCCTGGAGAAAGGCATTTCGATCCTGTTGCGCCGAAATCTGCCCCTGGTACCAGGTGAAAACCGCACCGCATATCACCCCACCCAACAGCGCGGACAAGCCCAACTGCGTGAAGAACTGGTCCTTTTGCCGCTTGCGGGTCGCCTCACGGTGAGGCAACAGGTTGATGAGGATCATTGGTAGAACCTCCGCAGCGCCAGGCCGGTGGAGGTCAGGTACGACGGCGCTTCGCGGGACATCTTGCGCGCCTGAACGGAAGCCGCCATTTCCATGGCGTCAAAAGGATTGATCACCATGCAGGCGAACGATGTCTGATGGGTCACGGCCTCGGTCAGACCCGGCAACGCCGCGCTGCCGCCAGCGAGGAGAATGTGGTCCACCTTGTTGTAAGGCGTGCTGGTGAAAAAGAACTGGAGGGCACGGCCGACTTCCTGCGCCATGCTTTCGATGAAGGGATCGAGCACCGCGGAACGGTAGTCGTCGGGCAAGTCGCCCGAGCGCTTCTTGGCCTCGGCTTCGTCCGACGAAAAGCCGTACTGGCGCACGATCAGTTGCGTCAGCTGAGCGCCGCCAAAGGCCTGATCGCGTTCGTACAGCACGTCATCGTTGCGCATCACCTGCATGCTGGTCGTCAATGCGCCTACCTCGAACAGAGCCACCAGCGAGTCCACGCCCTGGTTGGGCAGAGTTTCAATCACGCGGCCTGCGGCCATTCGGGAAGCGTAGGACTCCACGTCCATCACGACCGGCTTGAGCCCGGCCGCCTCGGCCAAACCTTGCCGGTCCGAGACCTTCTCCTTGCGCGACGCGGCAATCAGCACTTCCACATCGCCCACGGAATTGGCGCTCGGGCCGATGACGCAGAAGTCGAGGCTGACCTCGTCAAGCGAAAAGGGAATGTATTGATTGGCTTCCGATTCGACCTGGGCTTCAAGTTCCTTGTCGGAAAGGCCGCCTGGCAGAATGATCTTCTTGGTGATCACGGCCGACGCTGGCAAAGCAAGCGCCACATTCTTGGTCTTGCTGCCGCTTTTGCGGACCACGCGACGCACCGCCTCGGCCACCTCATCGAATTTCTCGATGTTGCCGTCGGTGATCCAGCCTCGCTCCAGGGGCTCCATGGCGCAACGCTCCAGCACCAGGTCGCCCGAACGGTTGCGGCTCAACTCCACCAATTTGACGCTGGATGAGCTGACATCGATGCCCAACAAGGGCGCCGGTTCCCGGCTGAATAACGACCCCAATGAGATCAAGGTGGCCCCCAAAAATGATGGCGACAGGCGTCGCCAAACTTAATAATTCACTTGAATGCTAGCAGTAAGCCCCTTGTCCAGCAAAGATTTTTTGCCTTTGAGACAAACTGAAACGTTGTCAAAAGCATACGCATCCTGGACCCGGTGTTTACCGCTTCATCGGCCGTTTGGCCGGGAAATACACAACAACTCACAATATGCTTGCCGAGCCCATCTGAGCTCGCCATCCCGATTTTTATAATCACGGGCTCCGGCTCTGAACGACTGCATGCCCAAGAACGACACTTCTTCGCCTCGCCCCTCTGACGCATCAGTATTGACTGGGCGAACCGCACTCATCTGGGCCGGTCGCTTGGTGGTGGGTCTGGCCGGACTGGCGGTGGCGGGTGTTGCGTGCGTGTTGATGGCCGTGGGCATCGCGCTCGCGGTGGCCTATCCCAATCTGCCCGAGGTGGCCGGCTTGGCCGACTACCGGCCCAAGCTGCCTTTGCGTGTGATCTCGTCCGATGGCTCGTTGATCGGCGAGTTTGGTGAAGAGCGGCGCAACCTGCTCACCATCAACGAGATCCCCGCGGTCATGAAGCACGCGGTGCTGGCCATCGAAGACGCTCGCTTCTTTGAACACAACGGCGTCGACTACCGTGGCATGCTTCGCGCAGCCCTCGCCAATCTGCGGCAGGCCAAGAGCCAGGGGGCGTCCACCATCACCATGCAGGTGGCGCGCAACGTGTACCTGTCCGCCGAGAAGAGCTACACCCGCAAGATCTACGAGGTGCTCCTGACGTTCAAGCTGGAGCACATGCTGACCAAGGAGCAGATCCTCGAGATCTATATGAATCAGATCTTCCTGGGACAGCGGGCCTACGGTTTTTCCGCCGCATCGCAGATCTACTTTGGCAAGTCCCTGAAGGATGTGACCATTGCGGAAGCGGCCATGCTCGCCGGTCTGCCCCAGGCGCCTTCCGCCTACAACCCTGTCAAGAACCCGCGCCGCGCGCGCGCGCGCCAGTTGCACATCATCGACCGGATGGTGGAAAACGGCTTCATCACCCCCGAAGAAGCCGAAGTGGCGAAGGCCGAGCAGCTGAAGCTGCGGGCATTGAACCCCTCGAACAGACCTCACGCCGAGTTCGTGGCCGAGATGGTGCGCCAGTCCATCGTCTCTCAATATGGAGAAGAAGCCTATACACGAGGCCTGGTCGTGACGACCACCATCAAGGCGAACGAACAACTCGCGGCCTACCGTGCCGTGCGCCAGGGCGTGCTGGACTACGAGCGGCGCCAGTTCTACCGGGGGCCGGAGTTGTTCATCGACTTGCCGGAAGACAAGGCGGCGCGCGACGACGCCATCGACGAAGCGCTGACGGATCGCCCGGACAACGACGACTTGCTGTCGGCGGTCGTGCTGGAGGCCAATGCCAAGCGCGTGGTGGCCGTGCGCCAGGATGGCGAGCCGTTCGAGATCACCGGTGAAGGCCTCAAGCCCGTGCAGTCGGGCCTGTCCGACAAAGCGGGCCCCAACGTCAAGATCCGGCCGGGCGCGGTGATCCGCGTCGTGCAGACAGCCCCCAAGGTCTGGCGCATCACACAGCTGCCGGAGGTCGAGTCGGCCTTCGTGGCGCTGGACCCGCGTTCCGGCAAGGTGATTGCCCTGGTCGGCGGGTTCGACTTCCAGAAGAGCAAGTTCAACCACGTCACGCAGGCCTGGCGCCAGCCCGGTTCGAGCTTCAAGCCGTTCATCTACTCAGCGGCACTGGAAAAGGGCGTGACGCCGATGACGGTGGTCAACGACGCGCCGCTCTTCTACTCTGCGGGAGAAACCGGCGGCAAGCCCTGGGAACCGAAGAACTACGACGGTCAGTTCGAAGGCCCCATGTCGGTGCGGCGCGCGCTGGCCAAGTCGAAGAACATGGTGTCCATTCGAGTGCTGCAACTGGTCGGCACGCAGAGTGCGCAGCAGTGGGTGTCGCGTTTCGGCTTCGATGCCGACAAACACCCCCCCTACCTCACGATGGCGCTGGGCGCGGGCTCGGTCACCCCGATGCAGATGGCCACCGGCTACGCCGTGTTTGCCAATGGTGGCTACCGCATTGCACCCACCCTCATCCTGCGGGTGAGCGACCACAAGGGCAAGCTGCTGTACGAAGCGCCGGAAGTGAGCCCCACCGAAGAGCAACGCGCGATCGAACCTCGCAATGCCTTCATCATGAACAGCCTGCTGCAGGAAATTACCCGGTCCGGCACGGCCGCGCGGGCGCAGGCCACCCTGAAGCGGACCGACCTGTACGGCAAGACCGGCACGACCAACGATTCGGTGGATGCCTGGTTCGTCGGTTACCAGCCCACGCTGGTGGCCGCGGCCTGGGTGGGCTACGACTCCCCGCGCAACCTCGGCAGCCGAGAAACCGGCGGCGGCCTGAGCCTGCCGATCTGGATTTCCTTCATGACGGAAGCCCTCAAGGGCGTTCCCGTCGCCTCCTACACAGCGCCCTCCGGCGTGATCAACGTCGGCGGCGAGTGGTACTACGAGGAGTTCGGCCCAGGACGTGGTGTACACAGCCTGGGATTGCAAGATCCCCTGCCGGGAGCCACCGGGGCGCCACCCGAGCTGGATGCCAACGGTGTCCCTATCAGCAAGCCCCCTGCAGGGCCCACCGAAGAGCGCCGCAGCATCCTGGACCTCTTCAGGAACTGAAGCCCAGCGACTGCCCGGCCTGCTCCGAGGCGCAACGCGAGAGGTGGGCAAAGAACTCGCCCTGCCCCTTGGTGTCCATCCAGGCTCGGCCGTCGTGCTTGTAGTGGAAGCCACCGGCACGCGCAGCCATCCACACTTCGTGCAGCGGCTTCTGCAGGTTGATGATGATCTGGCTGCCGTTGGCGAAGGTCAGGGTGATCATGCCGCCCACCCGCTGGTTGTCGACGTCGGCATCGGTCTCGTCGTTGATGCGGTCGCAGGCCAGTTCAATCGCCCGAAGCAGCGCTTCTGCGCGGTCCTGGTACTCGGTGTCGGTCATTACAATGCGTCGATGTTTGGTTTGAAACGCATTCTAGGTCGGGCTGTCGGCCCCTCGCGTGGCATGGCCATCGCCGTGAGCGCCTTGGTGCTCGCAGCCTGTGGCCAAAAGGGCCCCCTGTACCTGCCCGATCCCAACGCGCCCGCGCCCAAGAAGTCATCAGCCCCCGCTCCAACGGCTCCTGCCGAGACGCCCACCACCCCAGCGCAGCGTTGATCCGCCGCCCTCTTCGCTTCGCACCGCTCGCATGACCACACTCGCCGGCCTGCCCGCCACCCCGTTGCCGCCCTTCGTCACCTACCAGGACCAGCAACTCATGGTCGAAGGCGTGTCTCTGGCCGCGCTGGCCCACGAGCATGGCACGCCGCTGTTCGTGTACAGCCGCGCCGCCATGCTGCAGGCGCTGGCCGCGTACCAGCGTGGTCTGGCCGGGCGTCGGCACCTGATCTGCTACGCCATGAAAGCCAATTCATCGCTGGCGATCCTGCAGGCCCTGGTGGCTGCGGGCTGCGGGCTGGACATCGTCTCGGGCGGCGAACTCGAACGCGCCCTGGCGGTGGGCGTCGATCCGGCCAAGGTCATCTTTTCCGGTGTGGGCAAGACGCGCGCCGAGATGCGCCAGGCGCTCTCCGTGGGCATCGGTTGTTTCAACGTGGAAAGCCGCGCCGAGCTCGACGTGCTCGATGAGGTGGCCCGGGGCATGGGCCTGCGCGCACCGGTGAGCATCCGTGTCAATCCCAACGTGGACGCACAGACTCACCCTTACATTTCCACCGGCCTCAAGGGCAACAAGTTCGGCATCACGCACGAGGACGTGTTGTCGACCTACCAGCACGCCGCCGCGTGCGTTGGCCTGCGCGTGGTCGGCATCGACTGCCACATCGGCTCCCAGATCACGCAGACCGGCCCCTACCTCGACGCCATGGACCGCGTGCTCGACCTCGTGGAACAGATCGAAACGGCCGGCGTGCCGATCGAACACATCGACTTCGGCGGTGGCCTGGGCATCGACTACCAGGGTGACAACCCACCGGAAGCCGATGTGCTCTGGCGCGCCCTGCTGCAACGCCTGGACGCGCGGGGTTTCGGCGACCGCCAGATCTGCATCGAGCCCGGTCGCTCGCTGGTGGGCAATGCCGGCGTGTGCCTCACCGAGGTGCTGTACCTCAAGCCCGGCGAGCAGAAGAACTTCCTGATCGTGGACGCGGCCATGAACGATCTGCCGCGACCGGCGATGTACCAGGCGTTTCACCGCATCGTGCCGGTCGCACCGCGCGCCTCAGAAGACACACCGACCTGGGACGTGGTGGGCCCTGTGTGCGAGAGCGGCGACTGGATCGGCCGCGACCGCGCGCTCGCGGTGCAGGCGGGTGACTTGCTGGCCGTGCTGTCGGCGGGCGCGTACTGCATGAGCATGGCCAGCAACTACAACACGCGGGGCCGCGCGGCGGAAGTGCTGGTGGATGGTGCACACGCGCACCTGATCCGCGCGCGCGAATCCCTGGCAGACCAGACACGGCTCGAGCGCCTGCTCTGACCTCTCGCGCCGTCTCGAGCGCGACACCCTTGCATGAATGCACGCGGCGCCAAGCCGCGTGCCCGCTCATGGTGCAGCGGGCCGCCATACTCCCCTCGGTGTTTGCACCTATAGGCCGTGCAGATCGAGTCCTCCAGAATCCGTCGACATTGTGCACAGCAACATGGCCCGACGGCCTTCTGGAAGCGCCCCCATCCCATGCACGACAAGACCAGCGACACCATTCTGGAAACTCGCCAGCTCACCAAGTCCTTCAAGGGTTTCACCGCGGTCAACGACGTCAATCTGCGCGTCCAGCGCGGGGCGATTCATGCATTGATCGGACCCAATGGCGCCGGCAAAACCACGTGCTTCAACCTGCTGACCAAGTTCCTGGAGCCAACGCAAGGCCAGATCCTGTTCAACGGCCAGGACATCACGCGTGAGCAACCGGCGCAGATCGCGCGCCGCGGCATCATCCGTTCCTTCCAGATCTCAGCGGTGTTTCCTCACCTGAGCGTGCTCGAGAACGTGCGCGTCGGCCTGCAGCGCCAGCTGGGCACGGCCTATCATTTCTGGAAGAGCGAACGTTCTCTCAACCAGCTCAACGAACGGGCCCACCAGTTGCTGACCGAAGTCGGCCTGCAGGACTTCGCGCGCGAGACCACGGTCAACCTGCCCTACGGCCGCAAACGCGCGCTTGAGATCGCCACTACCCTGGCCATGGAGCCCGAGCTGATGCTGCTGGACGAACCCACCCAGGGCATGGGTCACGAAGACGTGGACCGCGTGACCCAGCTCATCAAGAAGGTGGCGACCGGCCGCACCATCCTGATGGTGGAGCACAACATGGGCGTGGTCTCGAACATCGCCGACACGATCACGGTGTTGCAACGCGGGGCCGTGCTGGCCGAGGGCTCATACGCCCAGGTCTCAGGCAATCCCGCCGTGATGGAGGCCTACATGGGCACCACCGACGGCCAGCTCCAGGGAGCGCACTGATGACCGCACCGGCGCTCGAGATCAAGAACCTGCAGGCCTGGTACGGCGAATCGCATGTGCTGCATGGCGTGGACATGGTCGTGCAACCGGGCGAGGTCGTCACCCTGCTCGGGCGCAACGGCGCGGGGCGCACCTCCACGCTGCGCGCCATCCTGGGCCTCACCGGCTCGCGCAAGGGCTCCATCCAGAGCAACGGGCAGGAGCTCATCCACCTGCCCACCCACCGCATCGCGCGCCACGGCATCGGTTACTGCCCCGAGGAACGCGGCATCTTCGCCAGCCTCTCGTGCGAGGAAAACCTCCTGCTGCCCCCCACGCTCAAGGGCTCGGGCAAGGGCATGTCGGTGGACGACATCTACGAGATGTTTCCCAACCTGGCCGAGCGCCGCCACAGCCAAGGCACGCGCCTGTCCGGCGGAGAGCAGCAGATGCTGGCCGTGGCCCGCATCCTGCGCACCGGCGCCCACCTGCTGCTGCTCGACGAGATCTCCGAAGGCCTCGCGCCCGTGATCGTGCAAGCCCTGGCCCGCATGATCAAGATGCTCAAGAGCAAGGGCTACACCGTGGTCATGGTGGAGCAGAACTTCCGCTTCGCCGCCCCGCTGGCCGACCGCTTCTACGTGATGGAGCACGGCCGCATGGTCGAGCACTTCAGCGCCTCCCAGCTGACCGAAAAGATGCCCGTTCTTCACGAGCTGCTGGGCGTCTGAGCGCCCTCACCCCGTTCACCGATCACCGCTTCCCCCCAACCGCCACCTCAACGGAGACTGACAGCATGAAACACACCGTCAAACTGCTCACCCTGGCACTGGGTGCCGCGGGGCTGTTCACCGCCGCCCACGCACAGGACAAAGTGCGCATCGGCTTCACCACCGACATGTCGAGCCTGTACTCCGACGTGGACGGCAAGAACGGCGCCATGGCGATCCAGATGGCCATCGACGACTTCGGTGGCAAGGTGCTGGGCAAGCCCATCGAGCTGCTGAGCGCCGATCACCAGAACAAGGCCGACATCGCGGCCTCCAAGGCCCGCGAATGGATCGACACTCAGGGCCTGGACGTCATGATCGGCGGCACCAACTCTGGCACCGCCCTGGCCACGGCCAAGGTGGCCGAAGAGAAGAAGAAGCTGTACATCGTCAACGGCGCGGGCTCGTCCGCGCTCACCAACGACGCCTGCTCTCCCTACACCGTGCACTACGCCTACGACACCGTGGCCCTGGCCAAGGGCACCGGCAGTGCGATCGTCAAGCAGGGCGGCAAGGACTGGTTCTTCCTGACGGCCGACTACGCCTTCGGCCACGCGCTGGAAACCGACACCGGCAACGTCGTGAAGGCGGCCGGCGGTGCCGTGAAGGGTGCGGTGCGCGCGCCGCTCAACACCTCTGACTTCTCCTCCTTCCTGCTGCAGGCCCAGAGCTCGGGCGCCAAGATCCTCGGCCTGGCCAACGCGGGCGGCGACACCATCGCCTCGATCAAGGCCGCGAGCGAATTCGGCATCACCAAGACAATGAAGCTGGCGGGCCTGCTGATGTTCATCACCGACGTGCACAGCCTGGGCCTGAAAGACACGCAGGGCATGTACCTGACCGACAGCTGGTACTGGGACAAGGACGATGCGAGCCGTGCGTTCGCCAAGAAGTTCTTCGACAAGGCCAAGCGCATGCCGACCAGCATCCAGGCCGCCAACTACTCGGCCACCACCACCTACCTGAAAGCGGTGACAGCGGCCAAGACCACCGACAGCGACAAGGTGATGGAACAGCTCAAGAAGATGCCGATCAACGACTTCTTCGGCAAGGGCAACATCCGCCCCGATGGCCGCTACGTGCACGACATGTACCTGCTGGAGGTGAAGAAGCCCGCCGAGTCCACCAAGCCGTGGGACTACATGAAGGTGGCCGCCACGCTGCCGGGCGATTCGGTCTTCACGACCAAGGCCGACTCCAAGTGCAAGCTCTGGAAGTGATCTGAGCGGGACACCCCCGGGCCGCGGCCCCCCGGGGGGCGGGGCCCGGGGGGTGTCCCTGTCCACACGGCCTGACCTCACCCACCCCCAACCCACGCCCTGCCGATGGACTTCTTCGGAATACCCTTGTCCGCCCTGCTGGGCCAGTTGTTGCTGGGCCTGGTCAACGGCTCGTTCTACGCCATCCTGAGCCTGGGGCTGGCGGTCATCTTCGGCCTGCTCAACGTCATCAACTTCGCGCACGGCGCGCTGTTCATGCTGGGCGCGGTGCTGACCTGGATGGGCATGAACTACCTGGAGCTGAACTTCTGGGTGATGATCGTGCTCGCCCCGCTGGCCGTGGGCGTGGTGGGCATCGTCATCGAACGGCTTTTCCTGCGCTGGATCTACCGCCTGGACCACCTCTACGGCCTGCTGCTCACGCTGGGCCTCACGCTGATGCTGGAAGGCGTGCTTCGCTCGGCCTACGGGGTCTCGGGCCTGCCTTACAGCGCCCCCATCTCGGGCGCCACCAACCTGGGCTTCATGGTGATGCCGAACTACCGCGGCTTCGTGGTGCTGGCCTCGCTCGTGGTGTGTTTCGCCACCTGGTACGTGATCGAAAAGACCAAGCTCGGCGCCTACCTGCGCGCGGGCACCGAGAACCCCCGGCTGGTGGAAGCCTTCGGCATCAACGTGCCGCTGATGGTCACGCTGACCTACGGCTTTGGCGTGGCGCTGGCGGGCCTGGCCGGCGTGCTGGCCGCGCCCATCATGCAGGTGTCCCCGCTCATGGGGCAGAACCTCATCATCATCGTCTTTGCCGTGGTGGTGATCGGAGGCATGGGCTCCATTCTCGGCACCATCCTCACCGGCCTGGGCCTGGGCGTCATCGAAGGACTGACCAAGGTCTTCTATCCCGAGGCCTCGTCCACCGTGGTCTTCGTCATCATGGCCATCGTGCTGCTGATCCGGCCGGCCGGCCTGTTCGGCAAGGAAAAGTGAAGCCAGCCGCATGAACACGACTTCCAAGAACATCCTCTACGGCTTGCTGCTGCTGGTGCTGCTGGCCGTTCCCTTCATCGGCATCTACCCGGTGCTGGTGATGAAGCTGCTGTGCTTCGCGCTCTTTGCCTCGGCCTTCAACCTGCTGCTGGGCTACACCGGCCTGCTCTCGTTCGGCCACGCGGCCTTTCTGGGCGGCTCGGCCTATGTCACCGGCCACGCGCTGAAGGTCTGGGGCGTGCCGCCCGAGCTGGGTCTGGTGATCGGCACCCTGGCGGGCGCGGTGCTGGGCTGGCTGGTGGGGTCGCTCGCGATCCGCCGCCAGGGCATCTACTTCACCATGATCACCCTGGCGCTGGCGCAGATGCTGTTCTTCTTCTGCCTGCAGATGCCCTTCACGGGGGGCGAGGATGGTCTGCAAGGTGTGCCGCGCGGCCGGCTGCTGGGCTTCATCGAGCTCGGCAACGACATGACCATGTACTACTTCACCTTGCTGATCACGGTGGCGGCGTTCCTGCTCATCATGCGCATCGTGCACTCCCCTTTCGGCCAGATCCTCAAGGCGATCAAGGAAAACGAGCCGCGCGCCATCTCGCTGGGCTACGACACGCAGCGTTTCAAGCTGCTGGTGTTCGTGTTGTCGGCCGCGTTGTCCGGCCTGGCAGGTTCGCTCAAGACCCTGGCCATGGGCTTTGCCACACTCACCGATGTGCACTGGACCATGTCCGGCTCGGTGGTGCTGATGACGCTGGTGGGGGGCCTGGGCACCCTGTCCGGTCCGCTGGTGGGTGCCGCGGTGGTGATCGCGTTGGAAAACAAGCTCGGCGAGATCGGCCATTTCCTGGCGGGTGTGACCGGCATCGACTGGTTCAACGGCCTGGGCGAGTCGGTCACCATGGTGATCGGCTTCATCTTCGTGGTGTGCGTGCTGGCCTTCCGCCGCGGCATCATGGGCGAGGCCATCGCGCTGGTGGAGCGCTGGCGCGGCAAGCAGGCCTGAGCAGGCTCAGCTTTTGAGCCGGCGCCACAGGCGCCAGGCCAGCAGGCTGCCCAGGATCGCGGCGTACACGGCCACCTCCGCAAAGTCGTTCTTGCCGGCACGCATCCAGAAAAAATGCAGCACCGCCAGGCCCGCGATCACGTACACCGCGCGGTGCAGCAGTTGCCAGCGCCGCGCCCCCAGGGCTCGGATGGCGCGGTTGAACGAAGTGGCCGCCAGCGGCAGCAGCAACAGCCAGGAGAGAAAGCCCACCAGGATGAACGGGCGCTTGGCCACGTCGGCCGCGATGCCCACCACATCAAATTCCATGTCGAACCAGGCATAGGCCAGCAGGTGCATGCAGGCGTAGAAGAAAACGAACAGCCCCACCATGCGCCGCAGGCGCAGCAACGCGGGCCAGCCCAGGCTCACGCGCAGGGGCGTGATCGCCAGCACCAGCACCAGGAAACGCAGGGTCCAATCGCCCAGCGAGCGGATCAGGGCCTCGGCCGGGTTGGCCCCCAGCCGATCGGCAAAGGCCGCGCACACCAGCCAGACAAAGGGCAAGCCGGCCAGCACGAACGCCACCGGCTTGGCAGCGCCGTGGCTGAGCACGCGGTTGACCGGCCCTCCGGCAGGCGGGCGGCGCTGCATGCCGATCAATACAGCTTGCGAAGATCCATGCCGGCGTAGAGCTGGCCGACCTGAGGCGCGTAACCGTTGAACATCTGCGTCTGGCGGCGCTTGGCAAACAGGCCACCTCCCTCGCCGATGCGGCGCTCCGTGGCCTGGCTCCAGCGCGGGTGCGAGACCTCGGGATTGACGTTCGAGTAGAAGCCGTACTCCTGCGGCGCGGCCACGTTCCACGCCGTGCGCGGCTCCTTGTCGGTGAAACGGATCTTCACCAGCGACTTCCCGCTCTTGAAGCCGTACTTCCAGGGCACCACCAGGCGCAGCGGCGCACCGTTCTGGTTGGGCAGCACCTCGCCGTACATGCCGAAGGCCAGCAGCGTCAGCGGGTGCATGGCCTCGTCCAGCCGCAGGCCCTCCACATAAGGCCAGCCCAGCACGTTGGAGCGCAGGCCGGGCATCTGTTTGGGGTCGGCCAACGTCACGAATTCGACGTACTTGGCGCTGCCCTGAGGCTGCACCTGCTTGATGAGTTCGCTCAGCGAGTAGCCCACCCAGGGAATGACCATGGACCAGCCCTCGACGCAGCGCAGCCGGTAGATGCGCTCCTCCATCGGGCTGAGCTTGAGCAGGGCGTCCAGGTCGAAGGTGCCGGGCTTGTTCACCAGACCTTCAACGGCCACCGTCCAGGGCCGGGGCTTGAGGGTCTTGGCCTGGGCCACGGGGTCGGACTTGTCGGTGCCGAACTCGTAGAAGTTGTTGTAGGAGCTGACGTCGTCGTAGGACGTGAGTGCCTCCATCGTCATCGCACCGTCCACGGCGGAGCGCTTGCCGGGCAAGGCAGCGAGCTTGCCGGGTTTGGGCGTGACCGAAGCGGCCTGCGCCCAGGCATCGCGCGCAGCCCAGGAAGCCATGCCGCCCATCGCCGCCGCGGTCAGCAGCCATTGGCGCCGGTTCTGGTAGGCCGCCGGCGGCGTGATCTCGCTGGAGAGGGGGTACTCGAAGCCATTGTCGCGCGTGCGAATGAGCATGGGACCATCCTTGCTGAAGACACCCGACGGCGGAAGATGCCGCGTCGCGGGTTCGTCGATCTTAGGACCGAACCGGTTCTCACAAAGTTCCGGCGCCGCCGCGCGCACCGGAACCAGGCCCAACCCGCGTCAGAGTTCGCCGTAGCTGTGCAGGCCGGAGAGGAACATGTTCACGCCGATGAAGGCGAAGGTCGTGATCGCCAGGCCCACCAGCGCCCACCAGGCCGAGACCGTGCCACGCAGGCCCTTGATGAGCCGCATGTGCAGCCAGGCGGCGTAGTTCAACCAGACGATCAGCGCCCAGGTTTCCTTCGGGTCCCAGCTCCAGTAGCCACCCCAGGCCTCGGCCGCCCACAGGGCGCCCAGCACGGTGGCGATGGTGAAGAACGCAAAGCCCACCGCGATGGCCTTGTACATCACGTCGTCGAGCACCTCGAAGCTGGGCAGGCGCTCGGCAATGCGGCGGCGGCCAAACAGGATGGTGCCCACGATCAGCGCCGAAACGCCGAAGTACACGAACCAGTAGCTGCTGCCGTTTTCCGCCGCCGACTGGCGGAACACGATGGGCTCGAAACACAGCACCACGCCCAGCAGCCACAGTGGCGCGAGCTTGTACCAGCGGCTTTCGGTGGCGCTCTGCTTGATCAGGTAGGCAAAGGCCAGCATCGCGGCAATGGCGAAGGTGCCGTAGCCGATGAAGTTGGCCGGCACATGCAGCTTCATCCACCAGCTCTTGAGAGCGGGCACCAGCGGCTGGATGGCATGCGCCTCGCGCACCAGGGTGTACCAGAGCAGGAAGCCCACCGCGGCGCTGACCACCAGCATCGCGAACGCGCCCATGCGACGCGTCTTGTACTGGTCTTCGTAATAGAGATAGAAAGCCGTCGTCATCCAGCAGAACAGCACGAACACTTCGTACAGGTTGCTCACCGGGATGTGCCCGATGTCGGGGCCGATCTGATGGCTCTCGTACCAGCGCACCATGGTGCCGATCAGGGCCAGCGTCACCGCCACCCAGGCCATGCGCGAACCGAGCAGTTCAAAGGTGTCGCCCGCGCGCTTGAACATGCCGACCCAGTAGAACGCAGTGCTCATGAAGAACAGCACGCTCATCCACAGGATGGCGGATTGGCTGGAGATGAAGTACTTCAGCAGGAAGACCTGGTCGGCCCGCGCGAGGTCGGCCGTGCCGGCGGGCGTCTGGTACAGCCAGATCGCGAGCAGCGCCGTGGCCGCCACCACGACGGTGAGCGCGCGCAGCGGGCGCCAGAACCAGCCCAGCCAGATCATGCAAGGCACGGTGCCCACGAGGATGGCCTTCTCGTAGCCGTCCATGGCCGCGTTGTAGCGTGTGAAGGCCCAGGCAGCCCCCGCGATCACGAACACGGCGAACAGCCAGTCCCAGACATTGCGGCGCGCGAAGTAACCGGGCTCCAGGCCCTGCCCGTGGTGACCCTTCTTCAGTTCGATGGTCTGCGTGGCGGCGACGGTATTCATGGATGCACCTTCAACAATTGGGTCTTCAACAGCTCGAATTCACGGTCGGCGTCCATCGTCTTGCGGTTCGACGACAGCGCCATGCGGGCCTGCGAGGATTGCTCACCCGAGGGCGAGAGCCAGACCCAGAGGCGGCGCTCGCGGACGTAGAGCATGGCAAAAACGCCCAGAATGAGCAACAGGCAGCCCAGGTAGACGATGTTCTGGCCCGGTGCGCGCGCGACCTGGAACACGCTGGCCTGCACGTGCGTGAAGTCCTTGAGCTGGAAGGTCATGGGCGCGGGGTAGAAGAAGGTGTCGCTCAGGCTGATCACCGACTGCGACATGAACTGCTGCGTGGCCTCGCTGCGCTCCAGCGGCGGCAGGCCGGCGCGCTCGCGGCTGATCTGCATCAGCTCGAACAGCGTGCCGTTGAGGATGCGCACCAGCACATCGCTCGCTCGCTCGCGTTCGGCGGCCGGCACGTTGTTTTCAAGGAAGGCCGAGACGGCCTGCAGGCCTCCGCGAATGGGCTTTTCGGTGGTGCCGTTGGCCACCACCGGTTGCACGCCGGGCGCGTTCACCGACTCGGCGCCGGCAAACAGGCCCAGGGCGCGCGTGGCCGAGGCGGCCAAGGCTTCGGCCAGCTCGGGGCGGCCGTCTTCCACCGCCGAGGCCGCGTAACGGCGCACCGCCAGATCGCGCAACTGCGGGTCGCCCAAGGCGGCGCGCAGGCGCACGAAACCGTCGAGGCCATCCTTGTCGTCCACGGGAATGCGCAGGTAGCGGAACGGTTCGGCCGGCGTCTCGCGCAGGCCCAGCAGGTACACACGCGCGCCGTCGATCTCCACCGGCAGCATGTAGTTGTGGTACTCCACCGCCTGACCCGCCGCATCGCGCAGCTTGTAAGACACGCTCGGCCCCACGTTGCGCAGCGTCTTCTCGGTCGCGGTCTTGTGGCCCGAGCCCAGGCGGCTCTCGATCGAGCCCCGCAGATCCACCTTGCGCACATCGACGCCGTCGGCGGCGTTGCTGGTGGCGAAGTTCTCCACGTTGATCACGCGCAGGCCGGTGTACTCCAGCGTGAGCTTGTCGTCGCCATTGCTCAGCGCGGTCGAGCTGCCGATGGTGCCCTCGATCTCGAAGGGCCGCGTGGGCCCGTTCAGCGGCACGGCCTGCAGCTTCACACGCGAACCGCCGTCATCGAAGCTGGACTGGTAGATGTTGATGCCGCGGTGGCTGGCGGGGTGGTTCACCTCCACCCGCGCTTCCTTGCTCTCACCGGTCTCGTTGTCGTGGATCACGATCTCGCTGGCGAACAGCTTGGGCATGCCGGTGTCGTAGTACTCGACGATGAACTTCTTGAGTTCGACCGAGAACGGCAGATCTTGCAGCAGCACACCCTGGGGCTGCGCGAGAATGGCCGTGCCCGCCGTCGTGCCCTCGGTCACCAGCAGGTTGCCGCGGAAGGTGGGGTTGCTGGCCGAGAGCCGGTGCTGAGCCGGCACATCGGCGATCAAGCCGCCACCCATGAAGGGCGTCTTGCCGTTGAACCAGGTCTGCGCGCGCACCATCAGATCGCCATCGAGCAGACCGCCGATGCACACCAGCACGATGGCGCTGTGCGCGGCGAGGTAGCCAATCTTGTTGGCCGCGCCAGCCTTGGCCGCCACCATCCAGCCGGTGCCTGCCGCGGTGGTGCGCGACTGCAGCTTGACCTTCCAGCCCGAGCCCAGCAAGGCCTGGCCGATGCGGTTCGCCGCGGCTTCGGGCGTCTCGCCCAGCTCACCCTCGGCACGGTGCGGAAAAGCCTTGAGGCTCTGCTCGCGGATGTTTTCCTTGTAAGCCTTGAGGTCGGCAAAGATCTTGGGCGTGTTGCGGGCGATGCACAGGCTGGTGCTGACGACCAGGAACGCCAGGATCAACAGGAACCACCACGCGCTGTAGACCGAGTACAGGTTCGCGCTGGCAAACACGTCGGCCCAGAAAGGCCCGAACTGGTTGACGTAGTTGATGAAGGGTTCGTGCTGTTTGACCACCGTGCCGATCACCGACGCGATGCAGATCACGGTGAGCAGCGAAATGGCAAACCGCATCGACGACAGCAACTCCACCAGCTCGCTGACGATGCGCGAGCCGGTGCGGATGTGCAGGCCTTGGGTGGAGACGGTCATGGAGGAATGGGGGCAGAACGGTGCAGCAAAAAAGGGCGGCCCCGGAAGTCCCGGAACGCGCCCTGATGTGATGTGTTTTTTGGCTGGCGGTTCAACGCCCGGCGGGGTTTATGGCATTGTGCCGGCAAATATTATTGTTGGCTTATATCCCGGCCAGGCACGAGGGGCTTGCGCCCCTCGAAAGTCGATCAGCGCAGGCCGGCGATGTAGTCCGACACCGCCTGGATTTCGCGGTCGTTCATCTTGGCGGCCACACCGGCCATCTGCGCGTTGTTCTTGCGGGTGCCGTCGCGGAAGTGCTTGAGCTGCGTGGCGGTGTACTCCGCCTGCTGGCCCGACAGGCGCGGGTACTGCGCGGGAATGCCGGCGCCGTTGGGGCTGTGGCAGCCGGCGCAGGCGGCGATCTGGCGGTCGGCGATGCCGCCGCGGTAGATGCGTTCACCCAGACGCACCAGATCCTTGTCGGTGGCGGCGCCGCCCTTGGCCTTCTGATCGGCCAGCCAGTAGGCGATGTTGCGCATGTCGGCGTCGGACAGGGCCGAAGCGAAGCCCTTCATGATGGCGTTGTCGCGCTTGCCCGATTTGTATTCCTGCAACTGCTTGACGAGGTACTCGGGGTGCTGTTGCGCCAGCTTCGGGTTGGCCGGCGTGGTCGAGTTGCCGTCCGCCGCGTGGCAGGCCACGCAGACCTGACCGTACATGGCGCTGCCCTTGGCCAGATCGGGCTTGGCCGATTGCGCCTGGGCGCTGAACGACAGGGCTGCGGCAGCAGCGGCGCAAAGGAAGGAAACAGGCAATTTCATGACGGGGCGGGCGTCGGTTGCGACGGGTTCGGTTTGTGGGAATTCTCGGTTTGTCTGGACAAAGCCAATCGATTTTACAATGTCCCACCGGGAAAACCCCCAAATGACCCACCGCCCCACTCC
>NZ_JBYTAE010000097.1:0-23262 GCF_058787875.1 Hydrogenophaga sp. FW305-3-2-15-A-LB1
TCCTTCTTCTCTCCATGAACCACCTCCGGTTTCATCTTCCACCTTAACAAGGTGTCTGTGAAACCGGCAGCAGCCCATCGCAAGACACTCAATGCATGAGGTCGTGCCGCCTTTGGAGCCTTTGAGTGATGTAAACCTCTTGGCGAGCCTCAGCATTAATTAATACCTCGAGCACTTCTGCCCGAGATAGATCATACTTTTTAGCCAGCCCATCAAGCTGTGCAATTGTTTTATCCTTGAGAATCAAATTGCACTGCCTTTTGTCTTTCAACTTAGCACGGTATTTTTTCTGACTCCACACCTTCTTGATATCGACCATCATCATCCGAACCTCAAGCTCTCCAAGAGGATTCTGATCAAAGAAAGAAAGCAAGTCTTCGTGACTTGAAACCATCGAGGGATTCAGGGAGACATTGGGATATCGCGCGCCCAGCCAAGTCCACATCAACTCATAGCCCGCCGGACCGGTTTCATCACGGAACCAATCAAAGACCTTGTCTTTTTGCCGTTGCATCTCCCAAGCCCGCCTTGCGAGCTCAACACAGCTTTCTTTTGCTTCGCCCTTCGACAGGTGCACATCAAAGAGAGTAATTATCCGCTGACGGCCAGATAAAAAACTCGATGCATCAATAACACCCAAGTACTCAGAGATTGGCTGTGATTTCAAATAACGCAGCATCCAGGCGTTCTGTCGTACATCGTCAACAAGCCATGAAAACCGATTTTTTGGCAAAAAAGCCTCGCGAACTTCAATACGCATGATCTCAGCAAGCCCATGGATGGAGCTTATATGGCGAGCCGCGACCGGAGAAGTATAGGTGCTGGGGTTTGGGAAGTCCCTCAATGCCCAACGAGGAAAACTCAAGAAAAGCCTGACCCAGTTCCAAACACGTTCTTCAAGCGCGTTGACCCCCAGGATCTCGGATAACTCGTCGTCCATGTGCACTGCCATAAAATTTTCTCAAGATGTCTAGTAGAGAATAAGAAGACTTCATGAACATTCTAACGATGACTCTATGACTTTTCAAGTTTATGCATAGAAGTCAAAATTTCATCACTTTGCAAGAGAAACGTCACGCATTGCCGCTGCTTCTTGGACCTACGGGCACATCGTCAGACTGAAAACCACGCACAAGCCACCTACGCGTCCATTCCGACCACCCTCCACAGCGACACCCAGCGCGCGCAGAAAAATCACAGGCTCGGGTCGTCCGTACCCTCATTTTCACCAAGTCGAGCCTTAAAGACTCGCGGCTCCGCATTGCTCAAACAAGCGCAGCGTCGTCTTATGCGGCAAAAAAAACACGGTCTACCAATGCTTTGAACCAACAACCTTAAGGGGCAAGGCATGAAGATTCTCCGACTAAAGGCCGTGCAAGAGATGACTGGCTTAGGCCGCTCATCGATCTACTCCTACATGGCTTCAAACACTTTTCCAAGATCTATCAAGCTTGGCCCCAGGTCCATTGGTTGGGTAGAAGAGAGTATCTTGAACTGGATTCAGGAGCGTCAAAAAGAGAGGGGCTGAGGCCCCTTTTCATCATCCGTCAGCTAATAAATTGTCAGAGCACTCTACCGACATCACCATTGTCTAAAAAGGCATCAAAACCAAACAAATTACGCCGACATCATTCGAAAATGCTTGACAAGCTCCTTCATTAAACCAACTCTCCTATTGGACTCGGCGTGGGTAATATTATTAATAAAGCAATATCAATTACCAAGGCAATATCAGCAAAGGAATGAGTCATTAAAAATAAATTCGAAGTAGAAGCAAATAAGCCCCCTCACCTACTCCGCAGCCCCCATGGCCAGATGATTGCAGCGATGACCGCATGCATTCCCGAGGAAATTAAATCATCTGCACATTCGACATCGATCCTGTGGGAGGTTGCATCCCTCATTCATTCCCAGAGTTTCTGCCATGTACATCAATCCGTCCAACCGCAATCAGACCTTGCATTACGAAGGCATATTCAAAGGTCTACGAGTACTGACTGACCATGGACCCTTTGTGACGGAGTACCTGGATGCCCTGTACCGCGTCCAGCAACAAGCACTCAAAGCGCACCGTCGAGTCTGCGCATTTCGGTTTGATCTTCGTTTCCCCGTGAGCATGGAGGCCAAGCAGGACCACATCAGCAATGCATTCATGACTCGCTTCATCGAGTCCTTGAAGGCAAAGATTCGTCATGACAGGCAGCGCGCCAAGGAGCGACGTCCCTCTGCCCACGACACGGATGTCCGCTATGTGTGGGCGCGGGAGGTCGGGGACGAAGGGCGCGTGCACTATCACTTTGCCCTGCTGGTAAACGGCAACGCCTACTTCTCGTTCGGCAAGCTCACCTCAGATCAGCAGAACATGGCGAACCGCATCCAAGAAGCATGGGCCAGTGCTTTGGGCTTGCCACTGGAGTGGACCAAAGGTCTGGTTCACTTCCCCGAGAACGCCGTATATCGTTTTGACTTGGAGTCCCCTCCCGAAGCGTCCGATTTCTTCGAGAGAGCCAGCTACCTGTGCAAGGCGGAGACCAAGCAGTTTGGCCTTGGTCATCATGGCTTCGGCGCCAGCCGCCACTGAAACTCTGATTCAAAAAGCTCTCGCCGTTATAGCAATCAACGGCGTTCATCGGTGGATCCCAACTGAGCAGTGTGGGGCGTGGCGCAGTTGACCGGACCCCTAGGCAACGAAGCCGGTAGTCAGTTCGAATTCCTCGCCCGCATCCAAGGGCAGTTGTGAGGCGTTTGCGGCCTCACTTTCGATCGGTTCGAAGGTCGGCTTCGAATACTATCGTGCGCAAATGACTGGCGACTGAGCGGTGGAACCCGGTCGCTTGAAAAGACGCCGGTTTAGGGAAGGTCGGCACTCCTCAGAATTTTCCTACCGAGCGCAGCAGATTCAAGAATGAAGATCGACATCATCAGCAGTGACGGCATCCACGCCTCAGAGAAGGATGCGCTCGAGCGCATGCGGCAGGCATTCAATGCATCCGAGTTCAGCCTGAAGTGGCAGGGCTACGCCGGCTTCATGATGATGGACACGACCTACCGGGATCGCGAGATCGACCTGGTGCTGCTGACCCATGATCGGCTTCTGCTCATCGAGCTCAAGAAGTGGCGCGGCAAAATCGAACCGATGCAGGATCACTGGTTGCGCGACGGCGACGACATGGGGCGCTCTCCAGTCAAAGTGCTCGCCGACAAGTGGAAGATTCTCTCGTCCAAGATCCGCAACCGCCTCACCGAGCCGGCCAGGTCCGTTTACATCGACTACCGCGTTGTGATGTGCGGAACAGCAGATTTCTCCGCGGTCCCTGATGATGAAAAAGCCTTCGTCCTGACGCTCGACAAGTTCCTGAAGATCGCCAAGCAGGGCGGCTATCGACAGGAGTTTGGCAATCCCTGCGCAGGTAAGCCCAATCAGCATCTGCAGACCTTCACGCAGTTCTTCCGTGGCCGGGACTTCAAGCCCGCGGGCTTCTCGTTCGGCAACTTCCAGATCATGGGCGAAGCGACCTTTCCGCATCCGCAGGGCCTGTACAAGGAATACAAGTCGGTCAAGAAGGATGACCAGCGGCACGAAGCCTTGCTGCGGCGCTGGGACTTCTCCGCGCTTACTGGCATCGCCGACACCCTTGATGAGCGGGCGCGCATCGCGCTGCGCGAGCACAAGGTGCTTGGCTTCATCCATGAGCAGTGCGAGCAGTTGGATGGCGTGGTGCTGCAACCGTTGTCCCATCCCACCCGGGACGACATCGACGCGGACTTCTGCGAACTCTACCGGCTGCCCTCGCGCCAACTGCGGCTCAACGAGTTCGTGCAACGCCACGGGCAGGACTTGGCGTTCGCGGATCGCCTGTCCTTAATCAAGGTGCTGCTGTCGCACTTTGCGGAACTGCACGATGCCGGCGTGGCGCATCGCGACGTCAGTGACCACAGCCTGTGGCTGGAGCGGCCGTCGAAGGTGTCCATCTCCGGCTTCCTGACCGCCTACTTTCCCGAGGCGGGCACGGTCGGGCCGCTGCGAGACAACCTGCGTGCCGGTAAGGCCGTGCTACCCGAGGATTCCGAGTTGGGCGAGGGCGAACCGAGCGACGCATTTCAGGGCGACGTCTACCTGCTCGGCGCGGCCGCGCACCACGTGCTGTTCCTGCGCCTCCCGCGTCAGATGGAAGGCTTGTTCCTGTGGGAGCTTCCAGAGGGGACCGACTGCGATCCCGGCCTGGCAGCCTGGTTCGCCCGAGCCATGGATTGGATTCCATCGGCGCGCTTTGCGAACGCCCGCGTCATGCTGGACGCCTTGAACGCTCTGCCGGTCGGCCGACCGTCAAGGGCCGAGGTGGATCTGCACGCCTTCGAGGCCTACCGCAGCGAAGTCATGCCGATGGTGGCCTATCCAATTGAGGAGAACATCAAGCAGGGCCACAGCCATCTCTACCGCTCGACCGTGGGCGGACGCCCAGTGTCGGTGAAAATCTGGTACGGGCGCCGACCCGATCCGAAGCGCCCCGAGGAGACTCATGCGCTGAAGATGTTCCTGGACAAGGCCCGGCTTGTCCAGAGTCAGCCCTGCGCCTCGCTGGCGCCGGTGGTGGACTTCGGGATATCGGACGCTGGCACCTTCCTGGTCCAACACTGGGTGGAGGGGCTGGGTCTGCTGGAAGCCGGCGCAAGCCGCCCGGCGGCGCGCGAGATCCTCGCGTTGTGTCACCAGTTGATCAAGGCCACGCTGCATCTGCATGGTCTGGACCTGCAACACGGCGACCTGCACCCTGGAAATGTCCTGATCGACGGTGCAGACGTGCGCTTCATCGACGCCATCGACATGGTGCAGGGTGGCGCTGCCGGTCCTCACAACCCAGCCTATGCGCCCGTGGACCACGAGTCAGTGTCGCCCGAGCAGCGCGATTGCTATGCCGTGGCAAAGATGTGTGGGGAACTGCTAGACGGTGTTGCGTCCTGGGAGGGGATTGATGCAATCCCCTTGCGTGAGGAGATCCAGCGCTGCCTGGACAAAGAACTGCGTGTGCATGCGCTCGACCGCATCGACGACGCTCTCGCAGGGTTGCTTCATCCGCCATTGCTTGACACCGGGCCGCGGCTGGTCGTTCAGATGCGCCAACTCACCTCGCGCACGCCGTTGGCAGGCGACAACGGTGCGTTCCATGTGGGAGTGGCGATCGAACGGGTGCGCAATAGCCGGCAACTGCCCCACGTGGAAGTGTCGCTGTCGGGAGTGCGTCGGCGCCTGCTGATCCTGCTCAAGCCTACGACGCTCGACTTTGCGTCGCTGCGCGTGCACGACATGCCACACAGCCAGTTCGTGCGCATGGCAACTCAGGCAACCGCGACGCTGAAAGCAGAAATCCATTTCGAGCCCGCGCCGGTCGACGATGCCAGCGACTTGCTCGCTGCGCTGGAGGCGATAGCGGGGGTTCGCGAGGCCATCGACGCCGTCCGCTCCCAGATCCTCGGCCTGGACGCGCCCGAGGAGGAGGTTGACGCCGGCGAAGAGGATTTGGGCGCGCCACGTGCCGCCCCTCGGACCGAAGCGTTGTGGCGAGCTATCCTCGATGCCGAAGAGGCTACGCTGCCCGAAGTCGAGATCGCAGCGCCGGTGGCGCGAGAGATGGGGCGCCGTGACAAGCTGCGCATTCCGTACCGCAAGGAAGGCGAGGCGCTCGACTACGAATCCGACGCGAAAGTCGAGGCCCTGCAGGAGACCAATGGCGAACTGGTGAAGGTCGGCGACATCGACATGCGCGAGACCACCCAGGCCATCCTGGTGATCGACAACCCGCGCATCCGCATGCAGACCGGTGTGGGCGATCGCATCAAGCTGCGCAGCCAGCAGGATCTGTCTTCGTTCCGCCGCCGGCATCTTGCCGTCACCCGCATCCTGGGGCGCGAATCGGTACTGCCCGACCTTGTCGACTATTTCGATCCAGTGCAATGCCCGCTGCCACAAACCCTGCAGGCCTCGCCCACCGACGCAGAGCTGGATGCCTACGACCGCCACGACGAGTCGGGGCAGTTGGTGTTCTCCCTCAATCGGCAACAGCGGGATGCCTTTGCCAAGCTGTGGTCCCAGGGGCCGCTGAGCCTGCTGCAAGGGCCGCCGGGCACGGGCAAGACGTCCTTCATCGCATCTTTCATCCATTACGCGATGTCCCACGGCGCACAGAGCATCCTGCTGGCAAGCCAGTCGCACGAGGCGGTGAACAACGCGGCCGAGAAGGTCATCGAGCTGTGCCAGCGCACTGACCTGCCACTGGACGTGGTCCGCTTCGGGGCCGAAGGCATGGTGTCTGAGCAACTGCGGCCGCACCATTCGGCGTCCATCCTGCAGGCCTACCGCGATCTGTTCCGATCCGAGATGCGCCAGCGCGTTGTGGCGCTGAGTCGCAACCTGGGCTTGCCCAGTGCCTTCGTGGAGGATTGGTTCGACATCGATTTCCACCTCGGACGCCTCTTGAGGGACATCGAGCGGCTGGCGCGCAAGCGCTCGGAAGCCAATGCGACGGGAGAGGACCTCGCGTCTGCGGCCGCGCGCATCGGGCAACGCACCGAACGTTTGCGCACCTTGGCTCGCGAGAAATTCGACGTGCACGAGGTGGCCGATCCAGCCGAGACGATTGCCCAACTACGGCGCGCAGCGATGGAGGCCCACGGCGTGACCTCGGCCGATGCCGTGTCCAAGCTCGATCAGGTCATGGAGATGGCCCAGGAATGGGTGGACCGGCTGGGGACGCTGCGTGGCAATTTCGAGGAGTTCCTCGCCAAGACACGCTCTCTGGTGTGCGGCACCTGCGTGGGCTTAGGGCGGTCCCAGTTCGGGGTAGCTCGTAGCCGCTACGACTGGGTGATCGTCGACGAGGCGGCCCGGGCTACGCCGGGCGAGCTGGCCGTCGCGATCCAGTCGGGGCGCCGCGTGCTGCTGGTCGGGGACCACCGCCAGTTGCCGCCGCTCTACACCGAGCCGCTCGTGCGGCGGATCTCTGCGGACCTGCAGTGGCCAGACCGATCCGTTCTCACCCGCAGCGACTTCGAGCGCGCCTTCGAGTCCGACTATGGGCGCCAGGTCGGCGCCACCCTGCAGACCCAGTACCGCATGGCGCCGCCGATCGGCGAGCTCGTGTCTGCCTGTTTTTATCCGGTGCCGCTGCAGCCCGGCCGCGGTGATCCGCCGCCGTGGTTCGATCAGTTGCCCGAGCGCATCCGCGCGGTTGTGACCTGGATCGACACGTCGGACGCCGGGCGAGAATCCCACGACCGGCCCAAGACGCCCGGCTTCGACAACCTCTACGAGGCGCGCGAGATACTGGAGCTGCTGCGCTCGATCTGCACCGGTGGGCCCTTCGTCCAGTCCCTGCTGGACCACTGCGCCGAGGAGGAGAAGCCCATCGGGGTCATCTGCATGTACGCCGCGCAGGAGCGCCTGCTGCAGCGCATGCTCAGCGAACAGGACTGGGCCACGGGCTACCGGCGCTTGATCAAGATCGACACCGTCGACAGCTACCAGGGCAAGGAGAACCGGATCATCATCGTGTCCACCACGCGCAACAACGGCCGCTACGAGCAGGGTTTCCTGAGCAGCAACGAGCGGGTGAACGTGGCGATCTCGCGCGCCATGGATCGCCTGGTCATCGTCGGTGCAGCCCGCATGTGGCGCGAGCGCCACCAGCGTTCCCCCATGGGGCGGGTCCTCGCGCACATAGAGACGCACCGAGACGACAAGGCGTTCACGATGGTCCAGGCAGCAGCCTTGGAAGGGAGGCCGGCATGATCACGCTTGAGGAACAACAACTGCGCGAACACCTCGCGGTCGAGGAGATCACGTTCGCTATTCCTGCGCAGAGCTTCGCGATCTCGTGCGCCATCAGTGCCGAAGAAGCGCTGCCCGTGGTGACGGAGTTCGCTCTGCGCATCGCGTACGTTTGCGGCACGCTCAGTCCCGCGCAGATCCAGGATTTCTTTGGCTTCTCGAAGAAGGAGACCGATGCGGTGCTCAAGTCCCTGCTCGAAGAGCGGCTGCTGCAATGGAACGACGAGCACCTGGAGCTCACTACTTACGCGCTGGCGCGCTTCCAGGACAGCTCGGACAATCTGCCGCGCTTCTTCAAGATCCAGGACTGGAGCGCCGAAGTCGTGTTCGACCTGATCAGCTTCAGCCCGGCGGGTCGTCCGAGCCGCCTGAAGCGGGTGCGCTCGCAGATTGAGCTGGCGACACGCAACCTGGACAAGCAGTCGCGCACGCGGCAATACGCGGAGCAGTCCTTCCAGCAGAACTTTCGCCAGATCTGTACCAGGGAGAAGGCTGAGATCTACAAGATCAGCGCCATCGACGCCGGTGAGCGCTTCAGCATTCCCCTGCCGTGTACGTTCCACCTCGATCTGAGCGGGCAGACGAGTATTCGGCGCGACATCGATGATGAAAGCTTCGGCAGCCGGCTGGAGATCGCCGAGGCGATCACCGACGCGCTGGCCAGCCAGGAGCGGGGCGACAACGAGCGCTTGCGGGACTTCATCCAGACCTTCGATGACACTCTGCTGCAGCGCTACGTGACAGGGGATGCGTTCGATCTGCGCCGTTACGCCCAAGAGGTCCATCTGACGCGGTCCGTGCGCCCTGAGGACGACCGCGTCACGCCAATGCTGGGCGCGCTGTACCTACCACGCAATGCCGCCTTGCTGCTCGAACGCCTCCAGGCGGCGATGGCGCAGTTGAACGCACGGATTGAGCCTGATCCGCCTTCTGCAGAAGAGACCGAAATCGACGCCATAGACGTTGTGGGAACGAGGCGCCCTAAGCGATGGGAGGCCCTGTGGTGGGCGCCGCAGTCGCCTCTGTGGGCGCGCACACGCAGTGCGCGCGAACTGGCGCAGAAGATTGACCGATTGCTGATCCCGCAAGGTGGCGAACCCGCCGTGGCTGGACTGCAAGTCGTGGTCCCGACAGCACGCCGTTCGCCTCGGGAGCGCTTAGCCGTCTACCAAGATCAGTTCAGTCGTTTACTGGCGGCGGATGTGGTGTTGATGGATGGGAGTCTGGAGCTGTTGATCGTGCCTGATGCCCTAGTGTGTGCCATGTTTCACTTCAATTTGGCTCACAGCGCGACGGCCGTGCCGATCGGCTTCATGTCGTCCACCCCTGAGCACATTGCATCCGCAGGGGCGCTGGTTTCAGCGCGAATGCGAGGCCGCTCGGACGGCGTTACCCCCGCACGCGACGAGGGTGGTGCAGCGCTAATCGAAGGTCTGACGCAACTGGTGGCGCGCCTGACACCGCCAAGCGAAGTTGACGCCGATGGGCCTACAAGAGGTGGCCGGGCTCGACTGACGCTGAAGAAGTAGCGAGAGAACATGGGTTCACAAGTTCAACCGCGGCCGCAACCAGTCTAGAGATGACGGAGTCGGGGCAGATTGCCCTGGCGACGAGGAAAGACGAGCTTCGCACCTCTCCTCGTCCTAGTCGCATCAATCAAATGTTATTGTTTCCTTGAAAGTCGTCAGCGCAGCCGGATGGCCCGGCGCACCCGGATCAACCAACACCCGCTTGATGTAGCGAACCTTCTGCGTGCCCGGTGTGTGCCAGCTCAGCTCGACCACCGTGCGGCCATCCACATCCAGGCCATGCCGGATGAAGTTCAAGTCCTTGTAACCGCAATCCGGCAGGCAAGACAGGAAGTCACCGGCAACCAGATCGGTGTACGCGATGACCTCGTTCGCATCGGGTTTGACGACGCAGTTTCCGCCGGTGTTGACGAAACCATCCGAGCCACTGAGCGTCACCGAAGACTGCCCGAAAGCGTATCGCTGCTGAGCCTGGATGTTGTTGATGCACGCTGTGTTGGTGATCGCGCTTGTAGCCGTACGCCCCGCGAAGCTTAGAACCGTCCCCGTCGATACCGTGTCGATGCTCTGGCTAAAGTGCGCCACCGCATCCTGCACGCTCACCAAAGGCCGAGCGCCCGCGTGAGCAGTCAAAAACGCCTGCACGTCAGGGTCGTTTTCAAAGTCCTCAATGCGCTGCGAGAAGTCGATGCTGAACGCCCCAGCAATCGCCGGCAGGCGAATCCCGTTGGACGTGTCGTTGTCGGCATCCACCGTCTGAAGGAATCGCAGTTGATTCACGATGCGGTCCAGGTCCGTTTCCTGGACACCCGTGTCGCCGGGCGTAAGCGTGCTGAACCCGACCGACGAAGACAGGGGCGTGCCGTAGATCGTGAAGCTCACGGTCTCACCAGCCAGGTACTGGAAGCCACCTGCGGCGTCGGTCACACCCGACTGCGTCGGGGTGCTGTAGCCCAGGCCCTCCACCGGCGCATCCAGAAACTGACCAGCCAGCGCCGCATTGCCGCCGGGACCTTCTTCTGCCGCGCTGAAGCCCCCACTCCCCCCGCAAGCACTCAACGCCCCCAGGGCGAGCAATGCCACCACGGTTAAGGCAAGAAGCGCAGCCCGCGCCCTCACCCGATGGTGACCGGTGCTTGCCACGGGTTCCGCTGCCGTTTCCTGTGTTGTGAATCTTGTCATGTTCCTTGCTCCTCCTTTGAGCGATTGACGTTCAAGCCTTGCCCCAGTTCGCGCAGGCAAGTTCTGTAAATGGCCGGGCCTACGATGCCCGACCGGCGCAGTGCATCCAGGCGCGCACGGCGCATGGACACGGGATGCGAGTCGTCGCCAATGAGCCGCCAGACGGCCTCCACCAATTGCCTGCGCGCAGCAGGCCGCTTGACGAGGTACGCCAGCACTGCCAAGGGCCCCAGGGCGACCGAAGCCGCAACCCAGGAACTGCTCCCAAGGCCGACACGGCTCGCGCCCAGGCGGCGCATGTCGATGACGATCACCAAGGCCCAGAGCACCGCGCTCAACGACCACCAAATGAAAAATTCCATTGCTTAACTCCTGAATATCATATGCGCATTTAGATTATCAAATGCACATCTAGAATTTTTTGAATGCCCGCCGCCATCGCTGACGCACGTCACCACGCCATTGCCGCGCTGCTGGTTCAGCTGCGCAAAGAGCGCGGCTGGCTGCAAAGCGAACTGGCACGGCGCCTGCGCAAGACGCAAACGTTTGTCTCCAAGTACGAAACGGGCCTGCGTCGACTCGATGTGGTCGAACTGCTGGACATCCTTCGGACGCTGGATGCCGATCCGCACGAGTTCATTGACCAGGTGCTGGTCATGCCCAAGTCCAGACTGAAGAGCTGAGGCCTTGGCCGGATCTGCGTGACCCCTTGTGAGGCTTCGTTTGCAGACCTGCCAGTTGCGCTCAAGACGGCGTGCTGACGCGCACCGCTACCTTTCTCTCCAGCTTGTTCCTCAGTCGCTCTGAAGGCGAGGTGTCCGAGGCATGCGCTTGGCCCTCCGCCGCCCCTGGCTCCGGCCCAGGCGTGGGGTAGAACTCCTCCACGATCTCCCCGCCCTCTTCCTGCGATTCCTCGAATGCGCCAAGCGCAAGTCCGGCGCGAGCTGCGCCGTCCAGGTCGGCCTGACTGAAGCCAGCTTCCTGCTTGGCCAGGGCTTCGCCCCTGGCTTCAAAGATCGCTTCCTTCAGGTTGCTGCCCGTCCTGATCGTGAGATCGACGTAATAGATGGGTGCGCCGTGCGACTGCTGGGTGGACTTGCCCCGCAGGCGCAACTCCAGCGGCAAGGTCGAGAGATTGCCGCCGCTGACCGCATGGAAGTACTTGAGCCGCGTGGCCAGCGTGCGGATGCTGTTGAAGCCCGAGGTGCGGAACACGAAGCTGCTCAGCTCTTCTTCGTCGCCGATGCGCACGTTCAGTCGCCCGAAGGGTTTGCAGCCGCGATCGGCCAACTCGCAGGCTTCCGGGGCTCTGCACTCCAGCGTCTGCATGCCAGTGACCGTGGCGCGGCGACAGGTCTGGCCATCCCCAACGCATTGCGGACGGCCAGTGATCCGGTCGAACAGGCAGTAGCTCGCGCGCAGGTTCAGGTCAGGGTCGTCGAACAACAGTCGCACCGGGATGCTGCGCAGCTTCACGCGAGCGTGTGGGAGCTCGCCCTCTGCCGTCGTGCCTGCCTCCGTTCCGGTCCTTGGTCTGACCTTTGTTTCCGCTTTGCCACCGGCACGATCCTTCACCCTGTCTGCCGCCTGCGCTCTGCGCAACTGCTCATCGAGGGGGTGCAGCATCCAGCCCTCCCGGGTCTGGACCTGGGTGGTCAGCGTGAATTCGTCGTCTTTCTCGGCCCGGCGCCTACCGCCACGTTCGACGATGCGGCCGATTGAAATGCGCCCCACCACCGGGGGCGTGAGGGCGAGTCCTTTGAGCATGAAAGCTCCTTTCGTACTTGAAGAAATGGGTGTGGATTCAGTGCATGCGGGATGCATCAGGTGGTTGAGGTGTCGTGAATCAGGAAGCGGCGTGATCCCGGCTTGTCCACGGCGTAGCGCGCTCTCAAGTCCGGGTGGTCGGACAAAAGCCGCTCGATGTCCACGGCCTGGCTGTCCTTGCTACGCTTCCAGGTCACGAAGGCCTGCTCGAAGCGAACCCGCGTGGCATCACCCATGCGTTGCTGGATCTGCTGCTTCAGGGTGGCTTCCAGCTGCACCTGGCTTTCCAGCTGCTGGCGCACCGCGAGCAAGTCGGAAAACACCGCCGCCATTACCAAGTCGCAAGACCAGTCGAGCGTCTTGCCGCTGTCCCGTGGGTACAAGGTGCGCAAGGCCTTGTCCGCCGAATCGGAGCCGTCGGCCGGTGGCGGGCGGTCCTCGGTGACGTTGCACCAGAAGTCGCCTTCCAGCTCGATCAGACGAGCGATCAGGTCATCGTCACGGTGGATGCGGTACACCTCCAGCTTCTGACCGCCCAAGAGCACGGCCACGTCGGCGGCCTGCTTGCCCGTGACGGCCAATTGATGCTGGACTTGCAGCTGGACGTATTCGGGCACGCCCTCTTTCCAGAGCCGCGCGCCATACTCGCCAGCGGTCTTGCACTCCAGGATCTGGACGCCCGATGTTCCGACGACCTCCCGGTCCAGGTTGGCCAGCATGTACGGCACCGTGGGATGGCGCAGCACGGCGTTGACCTTGCGCACCCGGTTACCGGTCTGCTGGGTGTAGGCCGCCGCCACGACGGGCTCTAGCCACTGGCCCCAAAAGACTGGCTCGCGCGTATCGGTGGGATCGGGTTGAGGCAGATGGGCATCACGCCCGGTCTTCTCCATCCACAGTTCCAGCGCACTCTTGTGGGGGTTCAGGCCCACGGCTGCAGCGGCGTCCGAGCCGCCGATGCCGCTCTTGCGCACTTCGAGCCAGTCGGCCCGCTCGATCTTGCGCGTGTCGACCAGGCGCAAGGCGGGCAGCGTTCTGGCCAGACGGTCCCGCTGTATCCGCTCTATGGGTTGATGCATGGTGTTCTCCAAAATGAAAGGCCCGGGTGCTTTCGCATCCGGGCCTGTATGCCGTCCTCAACTGGCTTGGTGGGTTCTGGTGTGACCTCCTGAAATAGAAGATTCAAGCCACCAGCTTCATGGCCTCATCCCAGGCCTTTTGCTTCACAGCCGCTCCTGCACCGAACCAGGCCGCATCGCGGCGGTGGTCTTCGCTGCGTGCACGCCGGTGATGCTCCACAAACTCCGTCACTCCGTTCAGCAGGCCCCAGGCGGTGCCTGAGGCCGAGGCCAGGTTGGAGCCCTTGCCGCGTCCGGCGAAGAGTTCCTGCACCGCCTTCAGCGCACGGTCGTTGACCGCCGTGACCGGCTGACCTGAGGGGTTCACCGCGGCGTAGGTCAGGACGCGCTTGAAGTACGCCTCGGCCATGTCGGGCGTGACCTTTCGCTCGGCCATCGCCTTCATGCGGACCACCCAGCCGTCCCATGAAGAGATAGCGATTCCCAGCTGGCGTTTGACGGCCTGCGGATCGAACTGGCTGCGGTGGTGCACCTTGACAGCACCCTTCCCTTCACCCAAGGCAATCGCGAGTGTGTTGTTGCAGACCACGCGCACGGAGGTGAACTGTGCCGTGGTGGCCAGTGTTCCGTCGCAGGCTGTGGCCAGCAGCAAGTAGCCGTGCACATGGTCCTTGTCTTTCAGTACGGCGCTTTGCCCGGTGCGGGCCAATGCCCAGAACTTGCGGCCCTCCTTGAGCACGCCTGCGGTCTCCATCTCGTAGCCACCGAGCTCGGTGAGGTCGCGGAAGTACGAAATTATTTCGCCGGGTTGCACGACCTGGTACCGCTTGGAAACCACCGACAGCGGGGCCTTGTTGTCGGAGCGATACAGGACCTTCTGTTCGGGGAACGCGTGGATGCTGCCCAGGACCTTGGAGTCGTGGCCATTGCCGGCGACGAAGCGCACTTCGGATTCTTCGATGCGCCAGTTCATGCCGGCCTTCTCGGCCCAGACTTCAAGGGGTTGATGGGCGGCGAGCTTGTGGCCCAGGCCGTGCCAGGGGGTCTCGTTGGCGTAGGCCATGGTTTGTACGAGGTGCATGGAAATCTCCTTGTGGGGAATACGACGGCATAAAGCCCGGACGAGGCCGGGCTTTGACGCGTGGGGATGGGAATGTGCTGCCGGGGGCAGCGGGTGGTGAGCGAGCCGGTGGACTCAGTCGCGAGGAGCGCGATAGGGAAATCCGAAACCCTCGTCGCCTTCGTGATCGTCTTCCCAAATGGAATCTGCGGGAGACGCTTCACGGTCGTGGCCGTGGAAGGCGGCGTGACCGTGGGCATTGGATGGGGAACGGGGCGGCTGTGCGCCGTTGGCGTGCGTCGGGGTCGAGCTGAAGCTGTGGCCGCAGTCCAGGCACAAGTGGTTGTTGAGCAGCTTGTCGTCGAGAAACTCGCCGAGCGCAGCACCAACCGTGCAGCCGGCCGCCGCGCCTGCCAGTGCCGCCAGCAAGGCTCCGGCGACGGCTCCCAGCACCGTGCCGCCTGGGCCGGCCACGATGCCCAGGCCAGCTCCTACCTGCAAACCGATGCGCGCACCCGCACGAGCGCTGGCCCAGGCGGATGAACCACTGGCCAATGCGCCGGCCAGGCCGCCAATGGTCACGGTTGCTTTGCGGGCTCGGTTGCGACTCACCACACGCTCACTCTGGCAGCGTGGGCATACAGGGGTCACGGCGTGACGGGCCTGCAGCGTTGGTAAGGGTCGCAGCACCCGCGCCAGAGGCGAGAGCGCTGGGTCCAGAGGACTCCCAACAGGAAGACGATGGCGAACGCGATCAGCGTTTCGAGGGAGGATGGCATGGGAAACACGGTGACTCCTTGAGGTGAACAAGGCGCTGGAACCGTTGTCCCAGCGCGAGAGCTTCAGGGGCTCTCGGTACCGTGATATGCGTTCGAAAAAATCTAGATTCTGAATCTGGCGTATGCCCGCTACGCAGCCACCGCACTACCGAATCGGGTCACCCCCGGCCCTACAGCGGACCTGAAACGCTTGCCGGTGCACGCCTTTCGCTTCGGACTCAATAATCCAACGAGGCGGGCGGCCGCGCCCGGACCAAGTCTCGCCCGTGGCGTCATTTACGTACTTTGCCTCGACTTCCGACGTTCCAAACACTCTCGAAGACGCAGCGAGCGCTTTCGCAGACTTCACTCGAAAACCGGCAGAGCGGAGAAAGACCAGCAGCTCTTCGAGGCCAATATCAAGCTCGTGCATGGTCCTTGAGATCTCCTCGAATGCAACCTTGACCTCTATAAGCCGCTGTTGCTCAGCCTGTTCGAACAGCTTTAGCGCCTGCTCTTGCAATTCGCCGTATGTGGTCATGCGCTTGAAGCCTGATAAGAGTAAGTGTGAAGGAGGAAGGCAGCTCGCTAGCCGACCGCGAGTCCTACAACAGCTCAAGCCATTGGATCCGCTCAACTCAGTTTCTACGTCGGTTCTCGATCGGGATGCGAATATCGTACGACCTTGCACGTCGAGCATTGGGCGATCCATGCTTGAGCGCCACGACCACTATGAGGCTAGGACGGCGACGGCATTGATACTGACTTTTTTTACAGTATGATGCATATTAGCTGAACTGGTGGACCTCACCAGTTGACCTTGTACGGAGACTAGAATGCGTTCCATGAAAGCAACGTCAAAAGTTGGCGGAGGGATGGCTGCCCACTTCTCTGGACACGAGACATTCCCTTTGAGGCAAATGTGGCTCAAGAAGGCCTTCGATCAGTCCGTCGAAGGCGGTTTGGTGCGCAAAACTGTCTTCATGGATGAGAGCGCGATCGCGTCCTTCGGCGTCGGCAAAAATATGGTGTCGTCGATCCGACATTGGGCGTTGGCGTGTGGGGTCATGTATGAAGCCCACGACGGTTTTCGTATTCCCAGCCTCGCGAGTGAGATTCTCAGAGACGGCGGACTCGATCCTTACGCAGAGAGCCCTGCAACCGCTTGGCTCGCCCACTGGCAGCTCGCCGGCCGATGCCTCCGGTCGACCACGTGGTATTGGCTGTTCAACCATGTAACGGCCCCCACTTTCACCCGCCAAGAGCTCGAGGAGCCATTGGCGCGCTTTGCGCGAGAGCTTGATCCAAAGCACCGACTTTCCACTTCGACGATATCCCGCGATTTGGAGACATGCCTTCGCAGCTACGCTCCACGCGCGGCGGGCGGCTCGCCGGAGGACTTCGCCGAGCCACTGCTTGGAGAGTTGGGCCTGTTGCAGGAAGTTCACAAAGGTCAATACGCCTTCCGCCGCGGCCCAAAAGCGTCTCTGCATGACGGTGTCTTCGCATATGCCCTTGTGGACTACTGGAACCGCAAGGCAGAGGGTCAAAGCTCGCTTGCCTTTGAGACGGTAGCCTATGCGGAAGGCTCGCCTGGCAGGGTGTTCAAACTCGACGAGGAGTCGATTGCGCAACGGTTGATTGCGCTCTCTGATTTCACCGGGCGAAAGCTCGAGTGGACTGACTCCGCAGGTCTGAGGCAGGTGCACCGTAAAGAACTAGCCACAGGAGACATCAAGAACATGATTAGGCACGCCTATGACTGACAAGAAGCAACAGGCGCTCTCCGACATCGTTCAGATTTCTCGTCAATATCAGCGGTCCATCCGCGTCGACGCCGACATCGGCCGTGCGGACGCACTCTCCGGCTACATCTGCCATGCCACCGCAACCGCCGTGGTGGATGGCATGTGCAAGCAACTCGCCAGCACCAACCAACGTTGCTTTACGTGGACCGGCCCGTTCGGTGGTGGCAAGAGCTCGCTTGCTGTGGCTCTGGCGAGCTCGCTGCATCCCGACAAGACCCTGCGGGCCAAGGCTCGTCAAGTTTTGGGGCTGGACTCCAAGCCTGCTTTCGACAAAGCCTTACCAGTTCAGAAGGGTTGGCTGATCGTGCCGGCCGTGGGTCGGAGAGGTAGCGTTGTGGCGGATCTGCATGCCGCGCTGCGCCGAGCGCTGGGCAAGACGGTCGACGGCCGAAGTAAACCCAACGCGCAGACCCTGATCGCCGATCTTCTAGAAGAGGCGAAGAACCGCCCTCGCGATGGCGCATTGGTAATCATCGACGAGATGGGAAAGTTCTTGGAGGCCTCCGCCCTGGGCTCCGGCGACGATGTCTACTTCTTCCAAGAGCTCGCCGAGGCCGCAGCACGCTCGGAAGGCCGCCTGGTCGTTGTGGGTGTGCTGCATCAGTCCTTCGCACAGTATTCGGCCCGCCTGGGCATCGACACCCGCGACGACTGGGCCAAGATCCAAGGCCGCTATCTCGACTTGCCCTTCGTGGCGGCGAGCGACGAAGTAGTCGAACTAATCGGTCGCGCGATCGAAGTCAGCGCCACGCCTCCGTGGATGCGCGACGCATCCAAGTCGATCGCCGATGCCATCCGGTCGCGACGCCCCGCCGTAGGCAAGGAATTCGCCCAAGCCTTGGAGGCCTGCTGGCCGCTACACCCGGCCATGGCCGCTCTGCTGGGCCCGATCTCCAAGAGGCAGTTCGGCCAAAACGAGCGCAGCACCTTCGGTTTCTTGTCTTCGGTGGAGCCTCATGGCTTCCGCTCGTATCTGAACTCGACGCTTCGCGAGGACGCGAGCTGGTATCGCCCGAGCGACTACTGGGATTACCTACGCTCGAACCTAGAGCCCGCGATCCTTGCTTCGCCCGATGGCCACCGCTGGTCGCAGGCTGTCGAAGCAGTGGAGCGGGCCGAAGCCAAGACGGGCGACGCGCTGCTCGTCTCAATGATCAAGAATATTGCTGTCATCGACATGTTCCGCAACGGCTCGGGCCTCGCGGCCGACGCCGCGGTGATTGGTGCCCTCTTCTACGACAGGACGCGCGAGCAGCTCGACGAGGCCCTGAAAAAGCTCTCTGACCTTAAAGTCGCCCTTTACAAGAGCTACACCGGCGCTTGGTCGGTGTTTGAAGGTAGCGACTTCGACATCGATTCTGCTATTGCGCAGACCTTGGCGGCTTCACCTGGTATCGACTACGGTCGCCTGGCCCAACTCATGGGCATGCATCCCGTGGTGGCGAAGCGGCACTATCACGAGACTGGCTCCATGCGCTGGATGGAGCTCTCGCTGTGCAGCATCGAGCAGGCCGAGAAGATCGCCGACAACTTCCACCCGAAGAAGGGCGAGTTCGGCGCTTTCATCCTCGCGTTGCCTAGCAAGGGCATGAAGCCCAGGGATGCGAGAAAGCGCGCGCAGGCTTGCGCGAAGCTTCGCCCATGGCCAGTGATGATTGGCATCCCTGAGAACCACGCCCGCATCGCCGAGCTCTCCGCCGAACTGGTGGCATTGGAGCAGGTCAAGGATCGCCACGAGCTCTCAGGCGACGCCGTCGCCCGTCGCGAGGTCTATGCTCGCCTGGCGGCCACTCGCGCGGATCTTGAAGATCAACTGCAAGCGGCCGTGTCGCTGGCGAAGTGGCATGACGGAAGCGAGCAAATTGTCGAGCCAGGCTCGAAGCTCTCGCCGGTTACGTCGAGCCTGGCCGAGGACATGTTCTGCGATTCGCCCCCGGTGTGGAGCGAGCTGGTCAACCGCGACAGCCTCTCAAGCAACAGCGTCAAGGCTCGAAGGGATTTGCTCCATGCGATGATCAACGCCGAGGGCCAAGAAGCTCTGGGCTTCGAGGGCTTTCCGGCCGAGCGCGGACTCTATGAGACGCTGCTCAAAAGCACTGGCCTTCATCGCCAAGACGCATCGGGAGCCTGGCGCTGCATGCCACCGGGCGATCAGTTCGCGGAAGGCTTCAAGAACCTGTGGGACGCCACGCGCGCCCTCTTCTCGGATTCAGATGCTCGCGTGGGCGCTCATGAGATCTATGAGCTCTGGAGTGCGCCACCCTTCGGTATGAAGCTGGGCATCCAGCCTGTGGTCCTCACGGCCTTCCTGCTGGCGCACAAGGCCAACGTCGCAGTCTACAAGGACGGGATGTTCGTGCCTAGGCTCACCGACTTCGACATCGATGAGTGCCTGCAAGACCCCGACCGCTTCTCTCTGCGGTGGGTGGCCATCGACGAAGACAAGAACCGCATCCTCGACGGCATCGCCAAGCTTCTGGCTGAGATCGGCGAGAACGCCGGCGCGGCCGACCCGCTCGAGGCGGCCCGCGGCCTGGTGGCTATGGTCTTCAATCTGCCAGAGTGGGCTCGCCGCACCTCGCGCCTGGGCAAGACTGCACGCGAAATGCGTGACATGCTCTTAAAGGCGAGCGACCCGCACAAGGTGCTGTTCGTCGACCTCGCGTCGCTGCTTGAAGCCGCCGACGGCAAGGCCTACGTGAAGGCGCTTCGCGCGCCGCTGCAAGAACTTGCCGGCGCATACGGCAAGATGCTCTCGGAAGTCGAAACCAAGATGCTCGCCGCCCTCGACGCGAGCCGGGATGACCTGCAGGCCCTGCGCGAGCGGGCGAACTCCGTCTCCGGTATCTCAGGCGACTACCAGATCGATGGCTTTGCAACACGCCTAGCCAACTACGACGGTTCGCGCACGGCTCTGGAGGGCATCCTGAGCATGGCGGCCGAGAGGCCTCCTCGCGACTGGGTTGATCGGCACATCGACGCGGCCGTCTTGGAGCTGGCGAAGTTCGCTCGACGCTTCCGCGAGTCGGAGGCCTTCGCAGGGGTGCAAGGCCGCGCGGCGCACAGCGAAGCGATCGCGGTGGTCATTGGCGCGGGCGCGGACACCAAGACGATCTCGCGCTCGTTCTCGATCCCCGATCGCCATCGCAAGACAGTCGAGGCCAAGGCCGACGAGCTCGCATCGATGCTGGAAGGCCAAGGCCTGGGCACGGAAGTATTGCTGGCGATCCTGGCCAAGACCGGGATGAGGCTGGCGTCCATCGACAAGGAGACTGCCAATGGCTGAACGCCACGTTCTGGGAATCTCGGGCGGCAAAGACAGCGCTGCTCTGGCCGTATACATGGCCACCAAGCGCCCTGAACTCGACATCGAGTACTTCTACACTGACACAGGCGAAGAGTTGCCCGAAGTCTACGAGTTCCTCGCCAAGCTCGAGGGCAAACTGCACAAGCCTATCCTGAGGCTGAACCCCAATCGCGACTTCAAGTTTTGGCTGCGCCAATACAACCACTTCCTGCCCAACCCGAACTCGCGGTGGTGCACGCGGAAGTTGAAGTTGGCCCCGTTCGAGGAGTGGGTCCGCCCCATGCTGGCGGCAGGCGACAAGGTCACCTCCTATGTCGCCATCCGCGCCGATGAGGACTATCGCGAAGGCTACGCAGCCAAAGCCGACAACCTTTTCGTGAAGCTTCCCTTCCGCGAGGCTGGCATAGACAAGGCCGGCGTCATCGACATCTTGGAGAACTCCGGCGTCGGCTATCCCAAGTATTACGAGTGGAGATCGCGCAGCGGCTGCACCTTCTGCTTCTTTCAGCAGAAGATCGAATGGGTGCGCCTGCGCGAGAAGCACCCGGACGCTTACGAGGCTGCCAAAGCCCTCGAAAAGGATGCCTTGGAGCACGGCTCGCCCTTCACCTGGTCCAAGGGCGAGTCGCTCTCGGACATGGAGCAGCCAGAACGCATCTCGGAGATCCAGGCCGAATACGGGATCCGCCGCGCGCGTATGCTCAAGGCCATCCCCATCAATCCGCTGCGACCTGTGAAGGCCTGCCCGGACGACATAGACGACATTTACGGGGTCGACGAGGGCAACGGCTCCTGCGCCGTTTGCCACAAGTAGTCAGAAGGGGGAGCAGCCGATGAGCGTAGACGACCCGAAATCGAATCCTCCCAACGCCTGCCCCATTTGCTCCAAGACCCGCAGGGTGTCCGAGCACCTGATTGAAGCGGGCCTGGCCGCGACCTACCTGGCCAACACCTCGACCTTTGAAAGCGAGCATGGCACGGCGACCATCCGCACACAGACCATTGGGGACTGGTTCAAGCTAGCCGCTCAACTCGAGAAAGTCGAAGTCAACACCTGGAAATTTGAATCATCCGACGCCGGCTTTTACTGCGGCACGGTGGCCGACAACATCGACGCGCATTCGGAACACTACACAAACCATGCGACAGCGCTAACCCGCTTCGTGTTCGTCTGCAACGGACTTGAGGAGGCATATCGCTTCATCGACCACCTCTACGCCCCGCTGGCGGCGGCCAAGGGAGTAGCTAAGAAGGATCTCAAGCGAACCAGCAGCATGCGGGCTATCGCGTTGCTTGATGACCTGTTCGAACAGAAGGGGGTGGCGGGCGCCCCGCGAGATTTCGAACACCACTGTTGCAACTTCATCAGCCTCTTCAACCGATACAAGGATAAACATAAGGCGTCAGTTGGCGGAGTTGAGGCCGGCGCGGAGAAGCTGCCCACCTTCGCCCTCCAACTGGTGCGCAACCTTCGAAACCATGTGGCGCACGGCACATTTCCCTTGGGGCCCCCAGCGGACTATGGAGGCTATGAGGACAGCGAGGAGTTGATCCTCATGCTTCGGCACGCGTGCCGAGTCGCTGCCCTATATACGCAGATCATCTTCCGCTGGTTCGGTCTCGGCTTCCAGTCCCATGACTACCACTCGATGCTGGACTACGGGAAAGAATTCGAGCGGTTCGCGGAGCGATGCACCCTGGAATACGTCCTGAACCTTCACCTGCAAAGCGACTTTGCCCTACACCAAGACCACTACGTCATCGACGACGACGATGATGACGACGTGGATGTCACCGTCTATAGACCTGGGACTGCCCCAACCTCACCATAGATCGGAAGCGGCCGCGCGAAATCACACCAGGCGATCATATCCAGAGATGGAGCTCGTCAAAGATGCGTTGGCACATGTACTCCAGAGGTCACAGCAGGTTCAGATATTTGTCCAGATTGGATACTGAGATTGATCTAGTCTCGCCGGACGTTAAGACAGAGAACTCGTCCATCCGGATCGTGATAGTCACCCTCCTCACGGAACAGATCGCCGCCTGCGCAACGTACTTGACGAAAAGCTCCGCCTCGTAGTTCCCACGCGGCCACTCGTCTGCTTGGTACATTGGCCCGTATACTGGAACAAACAGCACTGACTGTTGCACGGACGATTGAGGTGCAATCGCGAAATCTCCAAACGGGCGACCCAAGCGACGTCGCGTCGCATGTGCTTGCCCAGGCATGTCAGGAATGACCAGCTCCGGTCGATACCGCATTTCTCTCGTAGCCGACCAAACGCGCAGAAGAAACATTTCCACTACGGCAGTAGACGACCCGCCGTTCACGACGGTGAGCGGCAGTACTAGCTCGAAAGCTCGGTTAGACGCTACTGCTGGTCCTGCGAGATCCAACACGCTCCAAAGCACCGCGCAGTTCGCTGTTAGGCGTTGACTGACCGCATGCGGATAGGACGCAGTAACTCCTGTCAGCAGCCATCCATCGAACTCGTCTCTAGTCATTCGCCGCCCATGTATTGCCGCCTGTAAAAGCCGGGCAACGAGCTCGTAAATCAATGACTCGCGGAGTGTCAGTGGAAGCGGCTCGATGGACTTCGCCGTCAAGTAGCGATCCACCTTCGTGATGGCCTGGTCGAGCAGAGCCAACGTGTCCATCGAAGTGGGAGTAGGAATCTCGACGCCGTCAAACGGCGCCTCCGACAGAACAGTGGCGGCGATCGGCCCTGCCAAGATAAGCTGGTACCTATCCGCCGAGGGCTCGGACTCCTTGAGCTCCTTGCACCAAGCAACGACTTCCGCCTTGCCAATTTGGTTCTTAGACGATTTGACTTGCTGAGCGCAGGTTGAACCGTTGGCGTACTCCCGTAAGCGTCCAGCCATCCCATCTTGAATCTGCGATAGGAGCATAGGACGCTCGTGTCCACCTTCAACATTTTTGGTG